>NZ_JBQQCE010000266.1:0-13213 GCF_052245645.1 Streptomyces sp. KR55
GGGAGGTGGTTTCGAAGGGGACGCCGCCGACGCCGAGGGGGGTGCCGGTGGGCAGGTCGAGCAGTCGGGGGTGTTGGCCGATGGGCACGAGGGCGGGTGGTAGGTGGCCGGCGTTGGCGATGTGGCACTCGCCGCGGTGGGGATCGTAGGCGGCGTAGAGGCAGGTGGCGATGTACTGCTCCAGCCGTGACGTGATCGTGTCGAGGTGCTGGAGGACCTGATCGGGCTCCAGGTCGAGGTCGGCGAAGGCGGCGGTGGCGGCGCGCAGGCGCCCCATCGTGGCGGCCGCTTCGATGCCGCTGCCCATGACGTCGCCCACGACGAGCGCGGTCTTGTCGCCCTCCAGCGGGAGCACGTCGTACCAGTCGCCGCCGACCTCGTAGGCGGCCTGCGCGGGCAGGTAGCGGGAGGCGACCTGCAGGCCGGGAAGATCGGGCGGGTGCTCCGGGAGCAGGCTGCGCTGCAGGGTCTCGGCGGCGTTGCGCATGCACTGGTGGGCGCAGGCGTTGTCGATGCACACCGCCGCGCGGGAGGCCAGTTCGGTGGCGATGGTGAGGTCGTCGTCGTTGAAGGGCCGCGGATCACGGGCGCGGGCGAGGCCCAGGAAGCCGAGGACGGTGCCGCGGGCGGTGAGCGGAACGGCCATGTAAGAGTGCACTCCGGCGCGCGTCAGCAGCAGGGCAGCGTACGCGTCGCGGGCGATGCGCGTCAGGTCGTTTGCGTCGGCGTGGCGGATCAGGACGGGTCGGCCGGTGCGCACGCACTGGGCGGCCAGGCGGTCGGTGTTGTAGGCGGCGATCCGGCCGGGCGGATCGGCGGCCTGGGCGGCTTCGGTGGCGTAGGCGGCCTTCACAGCGAAGGCGCGGAAGAGTGCGGGGCCGTCCCGGGAGGCGGGGCGGTGCGGGTCGAGGACGGAGTCGAGGACGTCGACGGCGACCAGATCGGCGAGCGCGGGTACGGTGACCTCGGCCAGCTCCCGGGCGGTCTGGTCGACCTCCAGGGTGGTGCCGATGCGGGCGGAGCCGTCGGCGATCAGGGTCAGGCGCCGCCGCGTGTCGGTGGCCTCCAGGGCAGATTGGTACCGGTCGCTGACGTCCGTCACCAGTTCGGCTACTCCGAGCACCTGGCCCTGGGTGTCCTCCAGCCGGTACAGCGAGATCGACCAGGCGTGCTCGCGGTCCGGATCGGCCGGGGTGCGGCCGACGATGGTGGACTGCTCGACCAGAGGGACTCCGGTGGTGAGGACGTGTCGCATCGCTGCCTCGGCCGCCTCGAACTTCTCGGCACTCATGACCTCGCGGTACGAGCGGCCGAGGTGCTTTTGCGCGGACATGCCGTGCATCCGCTCCAAAGCGGGGTTGACAGCCACGTACTTGAGGTCGGTGTCGAGAATGGCGATCCCGATGGGGGACTGGGAGATCAGCCGGGTGGACAAGGCGACGTCCCGCTCCACCTGACGCAGGGTGGGCGAGTCGGTGCCGAGGCCGAGGGCGTAGAAGTCGCCGTGGTCGTCCAGCAGCCGCATGTTGCGCAGTTCCACCAGCCGCGTGCCGCCGTCCTTGCAGCGGATGGGAAACGCGCCACCCCAGACCTGACCGGTCTCCATGACCTCGGCGAACGTCTTGAGCACCCAGTCCCAGTGCTCTTCGTGCACGAGCAGCTGTGCCGCGTACTGCCCGAGCGCCTCCTCGGCGGTATAGCCGTACAGCTCTTCGGCCTGAGGGCTCCACAGCACGATCCGTCCCTCGGAATCCAGCAGCACCGCCGCGACACCGAGGAGATCCATCAGCCCGCTCGGCTGCGACGGCTCGCCCTGCGCCCCGCTTCTGCCCGCCCCGCCGAAGCCTGCGGGAGACCATCCGGCTTCCCTCATGGCAGGCGCTCCTTCCGCCGGCTGACGTCACGCGGGTCTCCCAGACTGGAGCGGGAGCGGGGCCCCGTCTGCGTCTGCAGGCGCTCCGGCTTCCATGGTCTCCCCAGACCACCAGGCAGTACACCCTCGTTCCTCATGGCGCGGCCCGGAAACACCATCCGGGAGGCCTGATCGCCGTTCGCGGTGTAGCCACCGCCGCCTCCTGCACGTTACAACCTGTGCCCATAACAGAGACGAAGACAGCAACGCCAACGCCCAGCCCACCTGACCTGCTGCGGGGTCATCAACAAACGTCTCACCAAAATCGAGGCCGTCCGTCACGAGATCCCCTGACGAACAGACGTCGTGAGGCGGCCCACTCTCGCGGATGGGCAGGGAGTTGGGGCGGCGGTGTCATCCGGACACTGGATGGACGGCCTCGAAGGGCTCCAGCGCTTCCAGGCGGGGAGGGCACGGTCCAGCTTCCGTGGTCCCTCGACGGTGGCAGCGGGTACGCCGATCAGGTCTCGATCACGGCATCGCAGTCGGGGCAGACCACGGACGCGTATTGCGCGGGGTACCAGGGCGTCCCAGGGTGCTCGGTGATCCAGGGGCCCGTTTCCATGGCGAAGGTGTCCTTCCCGCACAGGGTCCGCGGTCCCGTGGCGGCGGGCTCCCCCGGGGCGGTGGGCGCCGCGTGCACCTTGCGGACGTGCCGTTCCTCGCCACCCACTACACCCGGGGAGGGCCGTGGGGCCACCGGCTTGTCGAGCTCGTACACGACGACGATGTTGCCCATGCCCCCACCGTAGGAGGCCGCGGTGCCGATCCGCCTACGGCCTTTGCGGGCGGGTGGCTGTGTTCGGCTGGCGCCGCTCTCACGCCTGGCCAGCGTGCGGCGGCGACCCGGGTCCGTCCGCCGGCTCGAGCCTGGCCACCTCGAACTCCACCCGGACCTCGTCGGCCAGCCGCAACGCGCCCAAGAACGCGGTGTAGGGCTTGATTCCCCAGGCGGACTGCGTGACGGTCGCCCAGCCGCGCAATAGCCGGTCGCCGTTCGCCTTCCCGTGCACCGTCACCGGGTGGGTGCGTCCCTTGATGGTGAGCTCTCCGGTGATCTCGAAGGACTGCGGTGTTCCCGTGATACGGGTGGAACGGAAGGTGATCGTGGGGTGCTCCACGGTGTGCAGCAGGGCCTTGTCCGCCAGCGTCCGTTTGATCTCGGCCCGGTCGGCATCGGTGAGGGCCTTCAGTCCGCCGGTTCCTTCCCGGACCTCCAGCGAGCCCGTCTCGACCGTCACACTCACCGACGACCTGTCGGGGTCCCCGACGGCCACGACGGCCTCCCCGGACCATCGGGTCGCTTCGATCGTGAGGTCGTGTCCCGCCCTGCGGCCCAGCCCGGCGCGGCCGGTTCTGATCAAGAGGCGGCCGGTCGACGGCCCGAGCCGGTACGTTCCGTCTGTCAGCGTCACAGCGCCGAGCGTACGGGGCGCAACCGGCCGGGGCGGTCGACGCTGTCCAGTCGGCGTGTCCCCATGGTGCAAGATGATGGCGCACGGAGCCGGAATACCCGGGTCACGGTGTCTGCACGTACCGCGAGGCCCCAAGGGCAGGGCGGCGGGCCCGCCACCTGTGCCTGCCGATCAGTGTCCCCGCCCACCGTGCGCCAGTGGGCGATGACCCGACGCCGTCGGCCCGTCGACCACGGGCCCGGGTCTGGCCGCGTTCTCAGGTGCGGCGCGCTGCAGGAAGGTCGTGCCGTGCGAGCAAAGCGGCTGCTGCTTCGCTCTCGCGCCGCTCCGCGCTGGCCGCAGCGGCGGCCTGCGCGGCATTGTGTTGGGCGCGGCCCGCGCCGCCGTATGGAGCGATGGTGAGCAGGCCGTGGACGGCCTGCTCACCGATGGCCCGCAACACGTTCTCCAGCGATCCGATAGGCAGCACACGCGCTCCTTCCGAGGCAGCTCGTTACGACTGCATCGCAGGCGCCGGAACGAGGCAGGGGCACTCCGGTATTTTCTGTGCCAAAGCTACTGAACAGGGTGGTTGGTCGCCTGCTGGGGAGGCCGTAACGACCGACAGTGCCGTGAGAAGGGCTGGTCGGCGGGGCTCCGCTCGACACGCCGCGCCCCGGCGACTCGCCGCCGTTCGGACTACGTCGATCACTGCAGGCCAGCACTGCGGTCGTAGAGGAATCGGGGCGACGCGCGCAGCGTTTCTAGGGTGGGATGAACCAGAACGCATGCGACGCACGCGGGGAGGTGAACGGCTACGGGTACTCCCTTTGGGTCGCACCTGTCGGTGCCCGGGCTGTCGCCGGTGCGCGGTGTCGGCGTGGAAGCAGGCAGGGCGGCGGTACGGCTGGCCCGGCTCCCGCTCGACATCGCCGTGGAGGGCGCCGGGCAGCTGACCGGATGGCTGGGGCGCGCGCTGCCCACGGTATCGACGGGCCCGGAGGAGGCTACGCCAGCCGGTTCGGGGATGCCGGTGCTGTTGGTGCACGGGCTGGCCGACCGGGAGTGGGTCGTCTCGTCACTCCAGCGAGGGCTGGACGGCTGCGGCGTGGGCCCCTTCATCCCGGTCAGCTACAACGCGCTCAACCCTGACATCCGCACGGCGGCCCGGGGGCTCGGCAGCCAGGTCGAGCAGGCCTGCACCCGCGGTGAGGGGCAGCCCGTTGTCCTGATCGGGTACAGCCTGGGCGGACTGATCGCCCGCTACTACGCGCAGCGGCTCGGCGGTGACCTCCATGTGCCGCTGGTGATCACACTGGCGACGCCGCACGGCGGGACCGCGACGGCCCTGCTGGCCCCCCCCATCCGCTCCTGCGCCAACTGCGGCCCGGAAGCGAACTGCTGACCGAGCTCGCCGAGCCGGCCGCAGGATGCCGCTCCCGGTTCGTGGCCTTCTACAGCGACCTGGACGAGGCTGTCATCCCTGCCGTCAGGGGCCGCATCGAGCACCCTGACCTCATGGCCCGCAACGTTCTGGTGCCCGGTGTCGGCCACCTGACGCTCCCCTTGCACCGGTCGGTCATCGACGAGCTGCGCTCGCTGTTGACCGCAGCCGGGCAGGGCACTTGGGCCGCACGCACGCCGTCCGGCGGATCGCCGCCGCAGCCCGGTCATCCACGGCATGGTCATCATCGCCGTGACAGCACGGCCGAAACGGAGGAGGCTGGCAAGTAGTCGGTAGGAGCGTCAGTGCGTGTGCGGACGGACAGCATGGCCTCTTCACACAGCCTCAAGAGCGGGTTGGCGGTGCGCCCGTACCGCCCCGAGGACGAACTCGGGGTGCGGGAACTCATAGAAGCCGACCGGCTGCCGGGACAGCCGCGCTGCACCCCGCAGAAGCTGGCCGCAGCGCGGTGCGGTCGGGTCCCCGTGGCCGACTGGGCCGTACCGGCCCGGCCGCGGTTGAGCGTCCTGGCCGATGCCGGGGATTGTCCCTGCGGCATCATCGCGTACCTGTCCTGGATCGATGTGCGCACCGGTCTCGTCTGCTGGGTCCACGCCCGTGAGGATCCCCCTGCACTGCGTGCCCTGCTCGGACACGCGCTCGCCGCGCTGGAGGAGTGCCGGCAGATCGATGCGTTCGTGGACGCTCCGCCGGGCCCCCTGGGGCCGGGTGGCCTGCCCCGCACCCGCCGCCGCGCCACCCACGACGCCCTGCTGCAGAGCGGCTTCACCGGCCGCCGCCAGGGCCGGTACCTGCACTGTGCGCTGCCGGCCGAACCCGCGCCCGCCAAGCTGGTCGCCGACGTTCTCCCCTGCGAGTTCCCCCCGGGCCACCGGCTGATCATTCGGGAGGCCGCTGAACCGGTCGCGGAAGCCGTGGTCGGTGTCGAACCCGACCGCACCGCGACCGTCTACTGGATCGAGACCCTGCCCGCGCGCCGCAGCTGTGGCCTGGGCCGCAAGCTGCTCAGCCAGGCCCTGGCCTTGCTGGCCGAGCAGGGTGCAACCGAGGTCGCGCTCGTCGTCGACGACGCCCCGCACCTCACTCCTGGCAGCCAGGCTGCCGCCCGGCTGTTCGCCTCCTTCGGCTTCACCCTCGTCGATGAGCTGTGGACCTACCAGTACCGACACCGTCGGGCTCACGCAGCTGGCCACGTGAGCCCGAGGGCAGCCCTGCAAACGATCGCGGCGCCAGGCGGCACCACCGAACTCGCGATGCTCAGGCGGGCACTCGTTCGGCGGCCCTGAGAATTGTGGCGCGTGCCTGATGGCGACGCTCGTAGTCCAGCACCCGCCGGATATGGATCGGTTCCGCGTCGGCGAGCCGCTTGACGATCTCGTTCGCGGTCATGCTGTCGTAACCGGGCCAGGGCACAGGCCCGAGCAGCTCAGCGACCCTGCTCAGGACGGCAGCGCGGCCCGCGTGAAACCGTTCGTAGGCGCCGACCGTGGCGAGATCCGACTGGGACAGGTGCGGGAGCCGGTCCAGGATCACCCTGGTGCTCAGCTTGCGGTAGTCGGGGATCGGCAACTCGTCCTCCGCGATCAGAGCGCCCTCCGGTGCGCCCAGGAACCGATCCGCGCCGGGCATGCGCTCGGCCGTCTCGCGCAGCCAGCTGCTCCAGTCGCGGACCGCCTGTGCGGCGCCGCCGGCGCTCGGGCCCTCCGTGGTCTCGGCGGCCGCCACCGCTGCTTCGGCATGCTGTTCCAGACTGTCGGCGAGCTCTTTCAGCGCCTCCTCGTCGTCGCGGCGGATGGAGCTGAGCAGCTCCGTGCTGGTGGCGTCCTCGGCCTCCTGGGCGATGCGCTCGGCGGCCCGGCAGACCGCCATGGCCAGCGCGGTGACCGCATACTCGTCCTCGGCGTTCTTCAGCAACTGCTGCTCCGATGCCGTCCCCCGGCCCCGGAACACGACGTTCGGGACGGACATCGCCACGTCGATGGGCAGCCGGGCGGCCTGCTCGGTCAGGCGCCAGGCGTTCCCCAGAACGGTTGGCACCACCCCGCGGGGCTGCAACGTGGCCAGGCGTTCGTCGATGCGGTACACGTGGCCCCGGGCGTCGCCCATGCGGCGCTCCAGGACCTCCCGGTACTCACCGGGGGGCGTGACCGTGAGGTGGGCTTTGAAACGGTCGGCAAGCGACTCCTTGGCCTCGCGGACCTCGCGCAGCGCCGGAATGAGCATGTCTGTGGCTACGGCCATCACGATTCCCTCGGATGTGTCGATGGTCGGCAAGAATCGGCCGGAAACCGGCCCGGCCCCCAATCCCACCGTGCCCCGAAACCATCGCCACCGCATCTCCCCGCCGGGCGCGCCCACGGCATATGTCGATCTGCACCCGGCGCCCGACTTGCGCGATGTTTCATTTGTAGTTCTATAGATCCAGCGTGTTCCGCCAGGCAGGGCAAGTGCGGTTCATGCAGGGAAGGTGATCGGCCACGGGCATTCCATTCGGGCCGCAACTGACGGTGCCGGGGCTGTCGCCGGCGCGCGGCGTGGGTGTCGAGGCGGGCAGGGCGGCGGTGCGTCTGGCCCGGCTCCCGGTCGACATGGCCACGGACGGTTTCGGGCAGTTGATCGGGCTGTTGGGTCGTGCCACGCCCTGGCGGTCGACGGGCCCGGGTGATCCACCACGCACCGATTCGGGGATTCCGGTGCTGTTGGTGCATGGGCTGGCCGACGGGGCATCGGTCGTCCCGCCGCTGCAGCGCGAGCTGCGCGGGGACGGTGTGGGCCCCTTCATCCCGGTCACCTGCAACGCGTTCGGCCCGGACATCCCTACGGCGGCCCGGAAACTGGGCGACCAGGTGGAGTCGGCGTGTGCCCGCGGCGCGGGGCGGGCCGCGGTCGTGATCGGGTACAGCCTGGGCGGGCTGATCGCCCGCTACTACGTGCAGCGGCTCGGCGGCGACGCGTACGTGCCGCTCGTGATCACGCTGGCGACGCCGCACGGCGGGACCGCAACCGCCCTGCTGGCCCCGGCCCATCCGCTGTTGCGCCAGCTACGGCCGGGAAGCGAGCTGCTGGTCGAGCTCGCCGAGCCGGCCGCGGGATGCCGCACTCGGTTCGTGGCGTTCTACAGCGACCTGGACGAGGCCGTCATCCCCGCTGCCCGGGGCCGTATCGACCATCCGGACCTCAAGGCACGCAACGTGCTGGTGCCCGGCGTCGGGCACCTGACGCTGCCCCTTCATCGGCCGGTCATCGACGAGATGCGCGCGCTGCTGGCCGCGGCCCAGGTCACGTTCGCGTGTGTCCCGTGACAGGAGGGGCAAAACGGAGGACGCTGAAAGACAGCTGGTAAGGACGTCAGCACCTGTGCGGACGGACAGCATGGCCTCTTCGCCCAGCCCCAAGAGCGGGTCGACGGTACGCCCATATCGTCCCGACGACGAACCGGGGGTGCGAGAACTGATTGATGCTGACCGGCTGCCGGGACAGCCGCGCTGCACCCCGGAGAGGCTGGCCGCCGCGCGGCGTGGTCTGGTTCCCCCGGCCGGCTGGGCGGTACCGGCTCGGCCGCAGATCAGCGTTCTGGCCAGTGCCGGGGACCGCCCTCAGGGCGTCATCGCGTATCTGTCCTGGATCGATGTGCACACCGGGTTGATCTGCTGGCTCTACGCCCACGAGGAACCCTCCGCCCTGCGCGCTCTGATCGGCCATGCCCTCGCAGCGCTCGCCCCCTGCCCGCTGATCGAGGCATTTGTCGGCGGTCCGCCAGGTCCGCTGGGGCCGGGCGGCCTGCCCCGCGCCCGCCGTGGCGCCACCCACGACGCCCTGCTGCGCAGTGGCTTCACCGGCCGTCGTCAGGGCTGCTATCTGTACTGTGCGCTGTCTGCCGAGTTCGCGCCGGCCAAGCCGGTCGCCGACGTCGTCCCCTGTGACTTCCCCCCGGGCCAGCGACTGATCGTCCGCGAGGCGGCGGAGCCAGTCGCAGAGGCCGTGGTGAGTGTAGGGCCCGACGGCACTGCGACCGTGTACTGGATCGAGACCCTGCCCACGCACCGCCACCGTGGCTTGGGCCACAAACTGCTCGGCCAGGCCCTGGCCCTGCTGGCCGAGCAAGGAGCCAGCGAGGTCGCCCTCGTCGTCGATGACCCCCCGCACCCCGTCCACGACAGCCAGGCCGCACCCCGGCTCTTCGACTCCTTCGGCTTCACCTCCGTCGACGAACTGTGGACCTACCAGTGCCGACGGCCCTGAGCCCCGCGACCTGCCACGTGAGCCCGGGGGGTGCGACAGTGCCCCTGAAAGGGCCGCCGACATCGCCCGCCGCAGCCGCTGTCCTGTCCTCGCAAGCGAGACGGCGAGTCATGAGGGGAACGGCCGGCGCGGTCGGCGCAGGGGGATGAGCCACAGGATGACGGTGCCGAGCAAGTAGGCCAGTAGTGCCTCGCCGGGCAGGCCGAGGGGGCCGTGGTCGGCGCGGCCTGCTGTGGTGATGCCGAGGAGCCCGACGAGCACCATGGCCAGTCCCGTGTACGCCAGCACCAGGCGTACGACTTTCCCACCTCGTCGGATGTCGCGGTGTACTGCGTCGCCGTCTGGCCGCCGACCACGTCGTTCCACCCGGCCGAAGATGGCCACGAGCACCGTGAGCATGAGGAGCAGGCATGCCAGCCAGGGCAGCCGCCACAGGAACCAGTCGGCTGAGCCGACCGGCGGTTGCGCCATCAGCTCTTGCGGGTACAGAGCGACGGCCGCCAGCACGACAGCGGCCATATGCCACAGAAACACCGTCAGAACCACACTGTTGACAGCCACCACCATGAGCCATGGGCGGCGCCTGCCCAGCCAGCGATCGGCGCGTCGGCGCAGCAGGAGCGCGAGGCCGATCTGGGTGGCCGCGAGCGCGAGCAGGGCAAGGGTGGGCGGCGCCGTGTTTTGCACCGGTTCGCCCGGAACGGCGACCATGCTGACCGGATACGGTCCCACCGCGGTGAGCAGCACGAGCGCGAGCAGGCCGCCCGCCGCCACCACCTGTGCCGGCCGTCGGCGGTCGGTGAGCCTGCCGTCCCGCCAGACGAAGCCGACCTGGTAGACAGCCAGCCACACGAGCAGGTAGTTGACGGCGGCGTAGGGCAGTCCGAGCAGGAACCTGGCCGCGTCGGCCGCCGCCACCGCGGTGACCAGGACCACCGGCACGATCATCCCGACCCGCTGATGCAGTGGGTACAGCACCGGAGTGAGGACCACGACGGCGACGTAAGCGGTGAGGAACCACAGCGGAATCGAGGCCAACCAGGCGGCGGTGCCCACGAGTTGGGGATCCGTGCCGAGGAGGCGGGCGAGCAGCGCGGACCCCGTCAGGGTGACCAGGAACACCGTCGTGGGGCCCAGCAGGCGGGCGCTGCGGGTGATCAGCCAGCCCGCGACGTCACCGCCGCTGCGACGGCGGGCCAGGAGCGATGCTCCGTTGGCGTAACCGCCCACCAGGAAGAACAGCGGCATGACTTGGAAGAGCCAGGTCAGCGGGTGACTCCACGGCACGGCCACAAGCGCGCTGAATCCGCTGAGACCATCGGCCTCGTCGTAGGTCACGGCGACGACCAGCCAGTGGCCGAGCACGACCATCGTGATCGCCACGGCGCGCAGCAGGTCGATGTACCGGTCACGCTGCGGTGGCGTGTTCTCGGCCGCCTTGCGGAGATCACTCAGCACCGGACCAGCTCTCCGTTCCGGCCCCACAGGGCCGGAACTTGCAGGAGATTCGAGCATTGCTCACCACCTGCCCGTCGTCGCCTTGTCGTGCACGAATCCATCGACGCCGAGGGCGGTGGCATCCGGAGCAGGACTCAGGATGCGGCCACGCGTTGCGGCACCACCGCGACCGGGCAGTCGGCGTGCTGGAGCGCGGCGTGCGGCACACGGCCGAGGGGCAGTGCGACAGGCCCGTGGCGTCGAGGGGCGCCGAGGACAAGCAGGTCGGCCCTGGCCGAGTGCGTGATGAGGACGTGGTGGGCCGGGCCCTCGGCGGTGACGCGATCCACCACCACGTCGGGGTGGTCGTGCTCCGGGGCACGCAGGGCTTCGTCGAGCAGGACCGACGCCTGCTCCTCGTAGCGGTGGGCGGGATCCCCGGCGAGCAGCGGATGCGCCAGGGGTTTGTGGGCGGGGCGACGCCAGGCGCGTACGGCGTCCAGCGCGCAGCGCCGTGCTTCGGCCTCGCGGAACGCGAACCGTATCGCCGCCGTGCTGGTCGCGGCATCGCCCACGCCGACCACGATGCGGTCATTGGCTCCTTGCCGGTTGTGCGGGGTGCCGCGTACCACGACCACCGGGCTGGAGGCATGCGTGGCCAGGGAGCGGCTGACCGAGCCCAGCAGCGCGCCCCTGATCGGTCCTCTGCCCCGGCACCCGGTCACGACGGCGGTGGCGCGGCGCGCCTCGCGCAACAGCGCCGCCTCGGCGTCGTCGGGAACGATGTCGACCGTGATCTTCACGTCCGGATTGCGCTGCCGAGCCCGTTCGGCAGCGCGGTCGACGATGTCCTGTGCGAGGGCGTGCTCCGAGGGAACCTCTTCGGACTGCATGATGACGGGGCCTTCGTAGCGCTCCCACAGGGAGGCGTGCACGATCCGCAGCGGCAGGCCGTGCAGGGCCGCCTCGTCCGAGGCCCAGTCGGCCGCCCAGAGGCCGGCCTCCGACCCGTCGACGCCCACGACCAAGGGCAGCGTCATTGATCCCACCGACTTCAGCACGCGTCAGGACGATGACTTCATTGTCCCGCACGTCGTTGCGTACGCCCTACTCGGAACCCTCTTCCCGGACCTGGTAGGTCTTGGTCCAGGTGGCTCCACAGCGGCAGGAGGAGTGCTCCACGAGCTCACCGTTCTCGGTGACTCCGAGACCCCGGTTGATGCGGACGTGCACATGCTCAGACATGGGCGGACTTCTTCCTTTCCGCCAGCCCGCCGACCGGACGACAGACTGAACGCGACCATCCTCCGCAGCTGTGCAAGAACTCGGGTAGGAGCCACATCACATCCATCCGGAGAGCGGGTCCGGGCTGACCCGCTAGGCCGACTTCGGGCGCTCACGTACTCGTCGCTGCTGGATGGTCCGAACGGTCTCATTGACGGGATCCGGCATGGTGACGGCCAAGCGGGCGAAGGGCGCAGAGGGCCACAGGTCCATGACGACTGCAGGCGCGTTGGCCCGCACCGCGACGAAGTCCCTGCCGTGGCGGTGGAGCCTTTCTCCCAGGCAGCGGCCGGGACGGCACCGGCCGCCGCCCGGCAGGCCCCGCAGGCTGCGCCACCAGTCCGGCTCGATCCTCACGTCCTTGACGTCGGCAAAGGGCACCCGGACCTCGCGGCGCCGGGCCAGGAGCTGTTCCCACAAGGACAGACGGAGCACAAGGTCCTCAGCTTCTTCGATCAGCCGTGCCACACATACCGCCTCCCTCGACACCTTGTGGGTGGCCGAACAGCAGGTCGTAGCCGGGCGGCAGCTGGAGCAGAATCCGATGGGTCAGGTCTTCGCCTGCGCTGTCCGCCACGACGCTGAGCACGGCGCTGACGTCCCAGGCCGCGGTCTTCTCGGTGGCGCCTTCGATCCAGGCCGCAGTCGCCCGGATGAACCGTTCGGGCGGGAGCGGTTCATGCGCCTGGAGAGGGTTGAGCAGGATGCGCGCCAGCGTCTCCGGGATCCGGTCGGCCAGCTCCTTGCGCACCTCGCCCACCAGATGGGCGCCGAGGAGAGCGAGGACTACTCGGGAGACTCGCTCGGCCTCCGCCTGCGTGGGGTATTCGCCGCGTTCTTGGACAGCGGACAGGAAGGCGTCCTGGTTCGTGCGCATGATGTCCTCCCGGTGGTGATGGCGAGGGCGGGGCGCCTTATCGTCTGGCCGGTGATTCGGCGACCTCTGCCTGAGCAGGCCGCAGGAGCTGGTCGCCGACCCGGTAGCCGGGGCGCAGGATCGCGGTGCAGGTGGGCCGTTCGACGTGGTCAGAGCGGGTGCAGGAGACGGCCTCGTGCCAGGCAGGGTCGAAGGGCTCGCCCGCCGCGCCGAAGGACTGCAACCCCAGGGCGGCGAGTTCGCCTTCCAGAACGGCGGCGACGTGTGCGAAGCCGCCGGTGACGTCCCCTTGCCTGCGGGCCTGGTCGATGGCGTCGAGGACGGGGAGGAGGCCGGTGAGCACGTTGGCCACGGCTATCTCGCCGACCGCGCGGCGGTCGCGGCGGACCCGCTTGCGGTAGTTGTCGTACTCGGACGTCACGCGCTGCAGGTCTGCTGTGCGCTCGCGCAGCTGCGCGCGCAGGAGGTCGGCCTCGCCTGCGTCCCGGTCGGTCCGCGGGGCAGGCTCGACGTCGCCACGGCGGCGGGGCTCCAGGCTGGTTCCCGGATCCCGCCGCCGGTTGTCGCGGACGATCGACAGCGGGTGCTCGCCGGGGCGGCGG
>NZ_JBQQCE010000267.1:0-13191 GCF_052245645.1 Streptomyces sp. KR55
CTTGAGCAGGGAATTGAGAACGCCCTCACGTTCATGCGCTGAGGGGGCCGCCAATCCGCCGCCGGGTGGTTGGCCGCCTCCGCCGTGTCATGGTGAGGACGTCGAGCCCGGACGCGGCGGAACCCCAATCGTCGCGGACGCCGGCCTGGTCCTCGCGCACCGTCGCGAGCGCCGCCAGGCCGAACTGCCGACTTGGGGGGAGGAGGAACACAACCGCCCGCACCACAAGGCCCGTTCCCGCGTCGAACACGTCTCCCCCGGCTGACGGGCTGGAAGATCCGAGGCTCCCGCCACCTCAATGACGAGGTGTCCACCACGCCAGGCCCGGCATCGCCGTCCTGCACGACGACCGCCTCGCCACCGCCGGGTGACCAAGAAGCAAGCAGGTCGGCAACTCCGAACAGGTGACTCGAGCCGCTCACCCAAAGGACGTCACGGCTCTGAGGCAACGTCCTCGCCTCAAGCAACGACCGCACTCCGCGCCTACTGCCGTTCGAGGAACTCGAGAGCCGTCTCCACGAACTGCCGGTAGAACTGGAAGATGCCGCCGTGGCCGGCGTCGGGGTAGATCACCAACTCGCCGTTCGGCAGTCGCCGGACCAGGTCGGCCGAGTTCTTCGACGGAACCATCCTGTCGCTCTCACCGTTTGCGACGAGCACGGGCTGATGGATGACGGAGAGATCCTGGGGCTGCTCCAGCCCCCAGCGGTGAATGGCCTTGAGCTGGGCACCGTACGCGCTGAGGGAGATCGCCTTGTCCCGGTCCTGGGTGCGCTCCTTCAGACGGGCCAGGAACTCCTTGCCGGCCCGACGCCCGGTGGCGGTGCGGGTGAAGAAGAGGAACTGCTTCGGATCCTGGAGGGTGAGCAGTCCTCGGACGGTGTCGAGGTGGGACAACCGGGTCACGTTTTTGATGCCCTCGCCGCCCGCAGGACCGGTACCCGTGAGGATCAGCTTGCGGACGAGCTGCGGTTCGTCCTGCGCGATCACCTGGGCGATCATGCCGCCCATCGAGAAGCCATGGAGATCGACATACTCGAACCCGAGCGCCCGGATGAAGGTGACGGCATCCTTCGCCATCGCCTCGATGGTGCGCGGTGTCGAACCGGTGGAAGCACCAACGCCCCTGTTGTCGAACGTGATGACCCGGCGCCTGGCGGCGATGCCGTCGACGACGCGGGGGTCCCAGTTGTCGAGAACCGCGGCGAGGTGGGTGAGAAAGACCACCGGGACGCCGCACTGGGGACCGAGCTCGCGGTAGGCGAACGTCACTCCCCCGGCGGTGACGGTGCGGGTCGGCGCGTTCTTGTACGACGTCACCACGTCGCCTCGCACTTCTTGAGCATCTTTCACGGTCATGCTCTTCGGCGTGGGGTTTCTGCGAGCGTTCGGCGCTCGCGGCGGACGCGGGCTGAGCAGGACAGCCAGGTTGAGCATGGGCCATCTCCACGAGGTCGCGTCGCCGGGAAGCACTGACTGCCGGCCGGGGCTCGCGGTAGTGACGTTCGACAATCGTGCAGGTGCCGCCTCATACGGCCGCGAGGCGGCATCTGCACGACACCGGCCACCGCCCTGCATCGTTCAGGGTCGGTGGCCCGGCTGGCGTGATCAGGCGGCGAGGAAGTCGGCCACCTGCTTGGTGAAGGCCTTGGCGTACTGGAAGAGGAAGGCGTGACCGGCGCCGGTGTAGAGGACGAGGGTGGCGTTGTCGAGGTGCTGGACCGCGACGTAGGAGTTGTGGGCGGGGATCATCACGTCGTGCAGGCCGTTGGCATAGAGGACGGGCTGCTTGATGGCCTCCAGTTCCGCCACCACCTGCTCGAAGGGGACGGCCAGGAGAGCGCCCACTGCGGTGAGCATGCCCTGCGCCGCCACCTCGGAGATCGCGGGGCCGCCCTCGGCGAGCCGGGTCGAGATGTGGTCGAAGTGCTCGAGCCCAGCGGCGCGGGCCGCCTCCGTCTCGGGGTAGAACAGGTACAGGATGTCATCCCGGTCGGCGTCGGGCTTGTTCATGATGCCCAGGACCTTCTCGCTGAAGTCCGGAGCGCCGGGCACCCAGCCGGCCGGGCCGCTGCCCGCCACGATGAGCTTGCGGACCAGCTCGGGACGTCGCAGGGCCACACGCTGGGCCACGATGCCGCCCAGGGACCAGCCGAGCAGGTCGGCCTGCGCGAGGCCGAGTGCGTCGATGAACTCGATGGCTCCCTCGGCGAATCCTTCGAGGGAGTCGCGCGGCTCGCCGTCGGTGTAACCGACGCCGACGTTGTCGAACACGATCACGTCGTGGTCGGCGGCCAGGTAGTCCAGGAACTCCGGGTCCCACCAGTCGATGGTCCCGCGGAAGCGGTTCAGCAGGACCAGCGGGACGCCGCCCTGCGGACCCATCCGCCGGTAGGTGAACGTCGCGGAGGGACCTTCGACGGTGAGGCCCTCGGCCTTGTCTGCCAGATACGTGCTCATGATGTCCTTCTCTTGTTGGCGGGTGTCCGTGAGATCTCGCGGGTCTGCTCGCGCAGCACACCGAAGACGTGCTGGGACTGGGGGGTTGTCCGGGCCAGCGCCCGATGTGCTGAACCGGCGTTGTCGACCAGACCGCCGGCCTGTCCGAAGTGCTCGATCACCTGCTCGACCACGTTGTTGACCTGAGCGTCACCGGTTGCATCGAGCTCGAGGAAGATCAGCCGTCGCGACGAGTGACGCGGATGACTTCCGACTCATTCCGGTCGCAACGAAATCCACCTTGCCGAGCACGAGGGCGGCCGCCCCCTGGGGCGAGTCAATTGAATTACGCTCGTAATGCTATGCGCGGGAGGCCGTGAAGTGCAAGTGCGCCCTTGCGGCAAGGGGAGGCCCGCCGCGCGCCACGGGGATGGGTCCGGGTCCGTAACGAGACGGCCCGCCGCGGGGGGTGCAGGCCTGACCGGCGACACCTCGCCATCAGCCGAGCGGCCGCCGACAATCATTAGATTACGTTCGCAATACCATACAGTGAGGGAGCCGAATGGAGGGCGAGCGGCCCTTCCGGCGAGTGAAGGAGCGCGCGGTGCGATACAGGGGTGAGCACAAGCAGGCGACCAGGCAGCGGATCATCGAGACGGCCGGCCGTCGGTTCAAGCGGGACGGCATCGACGGCTCGGGCATCTCGACACTCATGAAGGACGCGGGCCTGACCAACGGCGCCTTCTACACCCACTTCACATCCAAGGACGACCTCGTGGCCACCGCGGTCGCCGACCAACTGCAGGTGCAGAACGCGAACATCGTCGCGCACGCGGCACCCGGTCGCGCCGGGCTCGAACAGATCGTGCGGTGGTACCTGTCCGCCCAGCACCGCGACAGCCCCGACGACGGCTGCCCCTCCGCCGCCCTGCTCGACGAGATGGGGCGCTGTGCAGACCCGATCAAGAAGGCGTACACCGATGGCGTCCTGGTTGTCACGGACGGTATCGCCGCCCGCCTGGCACCGGACGATCCACTCTCGGTCCGCACCAAGACGCTCAACGCCTACGCCATGATGGCCGGAACGCTACAGCTCTCCAGGGCGCTCGCCGACCAGCAACTCGCCGATGAACTCCTCGAGCAGGGCATCCGCAACACCCTCGCACTGCTGGGCATCGAGCATGACCACGCCGGGACCGCGAACTGACGCATCCACAGGAACACCCGGGCGGCACATCGCTTGGCCCCACGCCACACCAACTCCTCGCCGCAGAAGCCGCAAGCCTTCGCAAGCTTTGAGGGCAGCAGACCTGGCGTGCCCCCGGTCCATGGCGACCGTACGGACCGCGAGGACCTGGACCGGCTTGCCCAACACGGCCCCTGGGACACCGTGATCGACACATCCAGCTCCGACCTCGCCCGCGCGACGTCTTGTCGTCCACCACCGCCCTTCGGGACAGAGCACGGCGCTGGGTCCACACCTCTACCGTCTCCGTCTGCAGAAGTGTCTCGGATTTCGGTTCGCGTGATGACCCCACTTGCGGGACGTCCCAGGACGTCCCGTCGCCCGAGTCCTGCGGGGCGGTACTGGTGTCTCCGCGTCCCCCGACGATAGCCATGTAGGAAACCGTGCCCTGCCACACGCGGGCGAATTGCACCTGCTGGCAGGGGACAGACCGAAATGCCTCCGCATCTTCCCCGCGGAGGCCGCAGGAGAGCTCGGCCCCTCGCCAACCTCGTGTCCCGACGATGGAGTCACCCTGATACCTCGCACCACGACCTCGGTCACCATAGCCAGCGGTGAGCAGCTGTGCGGCGGCGCGTCCTGGCCGGAGGGCCCGTTCCGTGGACTCGTCGACGACCTGAGCGCCGCACTGCGGGCGTTCATTTCTGGACCACCACCGCTCACGTCGCAAGAAGCCCTCCTTCGCAAGGCGACCGAGGCACTCCTCGCTGGAACCACTTCCGCAAGCGACGACCTGGATGAGCGGCATAACCAAATGCTCCTCATGCGGGGGCACCTGCTAATGCTGCTCGGAGCGTACTTCCGACCTCCGCAGACGACGGATCTATTGGCGACGGCGACCTCGTGCCGCATCAGGCAACGTTTGCCCTGACGACGGCGTAGGCGCCGGGCGGCGCCTGCCGTCTCACTCTGGCCGCAATGTCAATGTCACGTACTCAGGTTGAACTCGTGGAGTCCGTCAGGCCGTGACGGTTCTTGATCGTTGCGGTACGACGTCGTCATGCGGTACGCGCATGGGGGCGGGCTGACGCCCAAGGAACAGCAGAAGCGGGAGCGGGTGCGCCTGGAGGCGGCTGAGCGGTTCGCTCGTGGGGAGAAGACCGAGGCCGTCGCGCGGGATCTTCGGGTGACGGCGCGGTCGGTGCGTCGCCGGCGGCGAGCGTGGGAGCAGGGCGGTGCGGACGCGTTGCGCTCGACGGGGCCGGCATCGGTGGAGCGGCTGAGCCTTGCGCAGTGGGAGCGGCTGGAGCGGGAGTTACGGCGCGGTCCGCTCGCGCACGGCTTTGACGACGAGTTCCAGGGCTGGACGCTGAAGCGGATCAAGCTGTTGATCGGGCGGATGTTCCACGTCGGCTACACCATCCAGGGCGTGTGGAAGCTGCTGCGGCGGCACGGCTGGTCCGCCCAGGTGCCCGTGCGACGTCTCCAGCATCCGGGCGAAGAGGGTGACGGGGAAGAACCCGACCGTTACACCCTCCCTGGCGACCGCTGCGCATAGCCTGTCCGGGTCCGCGAGGTCCGCCGGGTCGGGAACGACGATGGAACCGCCGTTCACCAGGGGACCCCAGACCTCCAATGCGGCGACGTCGAACGAGGAGTTGACCACCAGCATGGTGCGGTCCTCGGGCCCCATCGGCAGCGTGGAGCTACCGTGAACCATTCGCACTACGCCGCGGTGAGGAACGCCGACCAGCTTGGGGATGCCGCTGGTGCCGGACGTCGGCATCACATAGAGAAGATCGTCCGGGCCGGGCCGGCTCTCTACACCACTGGACTGATCGAGTCCCGGCGCGAGGCAACGGACAATGGTATGGCGGGTCTCCGCTGCGCACTGGTCAATCCCGTAGGGGATCTCAACGCCCCGTGCGACGTGATCACCGCGCCGGTCTCGTCCAGTTCGGCCGGGGGCGACGCGAAAGAAGAGACCCATCGGCCGCATCGCGGCTGACACGCGCTGAACCTTGATCACGCCGACGGCGGACTCGCCACGCGTTCGGCGAGGGCCAGCACGCAACCTCGCGTATACCGGAGGCTTTCACCAAGGCGGAGAGACGCTCTCCGCCCTCCCCGCACACAGCTGGAAACCGTTCCCTTCGAGACCACGCACTTTCCCGCTCAGCGACTTCGAGGCGGTCAACCCGCCTTGTCGTCCATCACGGGATGACGACGACCTCACCCATGAGATTGCTGACCTCATCGCGGAGATGCAGGGCCGACGTCGGCGAGAGCGGCGTCGACCAACGACTCCGCGACGGATCGCGCGTACACGAGGGTACGTCCGCTGTTCAGTGCAGTCCCGCGCGCGGACGCTCCGTCGAAGAGCAGCGCCAGTTGCTCACCGAGGCTCTCCGGGTCGGCGACCCCAGCCTGCCGTGCGATGTCCGCGAGGCGGCGGGCGAACCCTCTCTTGTTCGCCGCGGCCAGCTCGTGGGCGGGATGACCGGGGTCCGGCACCTCGACGCTGACATTCAGGAACGGGCATCCCCGGAACGGATCCGTGGGCTCCGGTGGCTTCCAGTCGAAGACAGCCAGAAGCTGCTCACGGGGGCTCGCTGGAGCTGGCGCGGGCGATGCGGGGACGACGGGCAGGTGATCGTCCTCCAGGGACCGCAGATACGCCACGACGAGATCGTCCTTGCTGCGGAAGTGCTGGTAGAGCGTGCGTTTCGACACTCCGGCGACGGTGGACAGCTGCTCAATCCCGGTCGCGTTGATCCCCTGCGCCGTGAACAGCTCGGTCGCCGCTTTGAGGATCCGCTCCCGGGCACCGCGCCCATGACGAGGGCGTACAGGGGTCGGTTCGTTCACAGCTTCTAGGATACCGATCGTTTTACATAAACCGTAGAGCCAGCTACGGTGGAGCCTGAAGTAGACCGATCGTCTTACTTTGTGGCGTCGGTCATGCCCGGCATCGCGCCGCTCGCGGACGGACGGTTCGTCGGCGCCGCGCCCGGCTTTGAACGCAGCCGGCGGCCCCTGTTCGCCTGAGCCGGTTCACACCCTGCCGGCCCCCTCACCCACTACCGCTCACCTCGACCATCGATGTGTCATCAGCACGGAGGAGCACTCATGCGTTACACGACCTTCGGACGACGGACAGGACTGCGCGTGTCCGAGTACGCACTCGGCACAGGGAACTTCGGCACCGGTTGGGGTGCCGGTGCGGAGCCGGACGAGGCCCGCCGGATGTTCGACAGGTTCGCCGAGGCCGGCGGAACGTTCCTCGATACCGCGGACAACTACCAGTTCGGCGAGTCGGAAGAGCTGGTGGGGAAGTTCGTAGCCGCCGACCGGGACCACTTCGTCCTCGCCACCAAGTTCACAAACGGGGCCAGCCCGCAGCCCGGCATCTCCCGGACGGGCAACAGCCGCAAGAACATGGTCACTTCGCTGGAGGCGAGCCTGAAGCGCCTCGGCACCGACTACATCGACCTGTTCTGGGTCCACTTCCCGGACGACCTCACGCCCATGGAGGAGATCCTGCGCGGACTGGACGACCTGGTCAGGTCCGGCAAGATCCTCCATGCCGCCCTGTCCAACTTCCCCGCATGGCGCGTCTCCCGCGCCGCGACCCTCGCGGACCTGAAGAACTGGATGCCGGTCACAGGCATCCAGGTCGAGTACAGCCTCGTCGAGAGGACCGCCGACCGCGAGCTGCTGCCGATGGCCGAGAGCCTGGGACTCGGCGCCGCCCTGTGGTCGCCGCTCGGCGGCGGACTGCTCACCGGCAAGTACCGCCGTAGCACCGAGGGACGGCTGACAGATCTCAAGGCGGTCATCCACACCGAGAGCACCCAGCAGAAGAGCGCCGTCATTGACGCAGTCCTATCCGTCAGCGAGGAGACCGGCGCGACGCCCGCCCAGGTGTCGGTGGCCTGGCTCCGTGAGCGTGCCGCCCAGGCATCCACCTCATATGTGCCGATCATCGGCCCGCGCAACCTCACCCAGCTCGACGAGTACCTGGGCGCTCTGGAGGTCCAACTCACTCCGAAGCAGTTCGCGCATCTGTCCGAGGTCAGTGCGATACCCCTCGGGGTGCCCCATGAGGCGGCTGCCGGCGCCCGAGATGCCGTCCAGGGAGGCGTGGCCGATCGCATGATCCCGCCGGTCACGCCCGTGAGCTGAGGCCCGAGGGTAGGGGGCCCGCCTCCCGAACATCGGCTCGGCCCTCAATCCCCGGTAACGGTCCGCCGGTTGCCCCGTCGGACCGTTTCGCCGCGCTCCCCGATGGACGGCAGCCGAGAGGGGGACCCGCGCACCACCTCAATGACGAAGTCAAATCACAGACCATGACAAACTTGGCAGGCCGAAGGCTGGTTGTCACCGGAACCGCACGTTGCATCGATGCAGAGGTGGCGCGTGTTGCCGCCGCCCGAGGCGCTCGTCTGGCCCTGCCCGGACTCGAACCGGATCGGCGCGAGCTCGCCCATGACCTGGCCCCGACGCGTCCTGGCCGATGACTGACATGCGCAACGGAGCCGCCCCGAAGTCGGCGATCGATGACTCTGCGCAGGCCATGGGCGACGTCGGCATCATCGTCGCCAATGCGGGGGTCGCGGCCTACGGGACCGTACGGCAGACGGGCGACGCTTCGTTCGAGCAAGGCCTCGACATCAACCTGAACGGCGCCTTCCGGACCCTGAACTACGCAACTCCCCATCTCGAGCGCAGTCGAGGCGATGCGATGGTCGTGTCGTCCGCGATCTCCTTCATGCCGCCGACCGGAATGGCCGCATACGGCGCGAGCAAGGCCGGTGTGGAAATGCCGGCCCTTCTCCCACATCCATCCGTGCGGACGTAGCGCGGAACCGCACCCGTCTGCTGGACGCCGCACGCATCGCGCTCGCATCCGGGGCACCGGTACTTCGGAAGCGGATCGCGCGGGACACGGGTGTGGGGATCGGCACGCTCTACCGGCACTTCCCGACGCGAGAAGCACTGGTCGAAGCCATCTACCAACTGAGACGCTGCGCGACGATGTCCGCGCCGAGGACATCGTCGTCACTCTCGTCGGTATGTTCACAACGACCTCATTGTCAGGCGAGGGCGGCCAGTTGGGCCGACTGCTCCCCCTGCTGGTGGACGCCGTCCGGTGCCCACCGCCATAAGGGGTTCGCCTCCCCCCTGCATGTTGATCATGTGGCTGGCGAGGCCGTGGACGGACTCCTTGACCGCCTCGCCCAGCGTGGGATGAGCGTGAACGTTGCGGGCCACCTCGTGCACGGTCAGGTCCCACTGCTGGGCCAGCGTCAGTTCGGGGAGGAGTTCGGTGGCGTCCGGGCCGATGAGGTGTCCGCCGAGGAGTTCGCCGTATTTCGCGTCGCTGATCAGCTACACGAAGCCGGTCACATCGCCCAGGCCCTGCGCCTTGCCATTCGCGGTGAACGGGAACTTGGCGACCTGGACGTCGAAGCCCTTCTCCCGCGCCTGCGCCTCGGTGTAACCGAAGCTCGCGATCTGCGGCTGGCAGAAAGTGGCGCGCGGGATCATCGCGTAGTCGAGCTCCATTGGTCTCCGCGCCCGCGAGCGTCTCCGCGGCGACCACGCCCCTCGCCTCGGCCGCGTGCGCCAGCATCAGCTTGGCGGTGACGTCACCGATGGCGTAGATGTGGGGGACGGAGGTGCGGCAGCGGCCGTCGACGTCGATCGCACCGCGTTCGGTGACGCGTACGCCGGTGTTCTCCAGGCCGTAGCCGGTCACGTTCGGCGCGAAGCCGATCGCCTGCAGCACCTTGTCGGCCTCCAGCATCAGCCGACTACGCCGAAGCCCTGGCTCCGAGGCAACCTCCCGGCTGGAGCGGCGACCGCGCTCCGCGCTTACTCGCGTTCCAGGAAGTTGAGAGCCGTCTCGACGAACTCCCGGTGGAACTGGAAGATGCCGCCATGGCCGGCGTCGGGATAGAGCACCAGCTCGCCGCACTGCACCCGCCGCGCCAGCTCGACCGAGTTCTGCGTCGGAACCATCCTGTCGGTCTCGCCGTTTGCGACGAGCACGGGCTGATGGATGACGGAGAGATCGTGCGGCCGCTCCTGCCCCCAGCGGTGAACGGCCGTGAGCTGGGCACCGTAAGACCGGAGGGAGATCGGCTTGTCCCGGTCGAGGATTCGCTCCTTCAGGCGGGCCAGGAACTCCTTTCCCTCCTGACGCCCGTTGGCCGTGCGGGTGAAGAAGAGGAACTGCTTCGGGTCCTGAGAGGTGAGCAGCCCTCGGACGGTGTCGAAATGGGAGATTCGAGTCACCTTCGTGATGCCCTCGCCGCCCGCGGGACCGGTACCCGTGAGGATCATCTTGCGGACGAGTTCCGGTTCGGTCTGCGCGATCACCTGGGCGATGAAACCGCCCATCGAGAAGCCATGGAGATCGACGTACTCGAGCCCGAGCGCCCGGATGAAAGTGACGGCATCCTTCGCCATCTCCTGGATGGTTCGCGGCGTCGAACCCGTGGAAGCACCCACGCCCGTGTTGTCGAACGTGATGACCCGGCGCTTGGCGGCGATGCCGTCGACGACCCTGGGATCCCAGTTGTCGAGGACTGCGGCGAGGTGGTGGAGAAAGACGACCGGGACGCCGGACCGGGGACCGAGGTCGCGGTAGGCGAAAGTCACTCCCCCAGCTGTGATGCTGCGGGTCCGCGCGTGCTGGTACGACGTCACTACGATGTCTCGAACTTCTTGCGAATCACTCATGGTTGTGCCCTTCGATACGGGGATTTCCGATACGGGGTTCGCGCGAGCACTCACCGGCTCCTCCATCAGGGAGGGGAGGGCGCGGAGCAGTCACCCTCGCCCTCTGGCTGCGGCTGCACTCTGCGGAGTCGACGGTCATGCGGGCCGTCAAAGGCCACGGGAGTCCGAGTCGGAACTCTGAGCAGCAGATCCATCTGCATCACGTGGACTTTTAAATTATGACCGTAATTCTACGGTGGCGCAAGTCGCGACCGACGGAGACGCGGTGCTGGAGGCGGTGTGGGTGCCCGCCTGTCCGTGGGCCGGCCGCGTCGCCGGCCCGAGACGGTCATCGCGGGCAAGGCATATTCTCCGCGGGCCATCCGGTCCGGCTTACGACGGCGCGGTATCCGAGCGGTCATCCCTGAACGGGCTGACCAGGTTGCGGGCCGACAGCGCCGTGGGTCGGCCGGCGGCCGACCCACGGCCTTCGATCCCGAGCAGTGCAAGGCCCGCAACATCGTCGAGCGCTGTTTCAGCAGGCTCAAACAGTTCCGGGCCGTTGCCACCCGCTTCGGCAAGCTGGCCCACCGCTACCTCGGCGGCCTCCCACCTCGCCTCACTGATCCTCTGGCTCCGCGAGCATTGATCGTTTGTCAGACAGAACCTGGTAACCACCCGAAGTCCGGCTCGGGGACATGGGCTCGGAACCGTTTGAGGGACGGCCGTGCGAAATCGTCACCGTCCTCCCTCGGTCGCGCGCTCCGGGACGTGTTCCATCGCGTACTCGGCGAGGGCGGTGATGGTGAGCGCCGGATTCACTCCGGGGTTCGCCGGAAGCGCAGCCCCATCGCAGACGATCATGTTCTGATACCCGAAGACCCGCAGTTGCGAGTCGATGACACCGCTGCCGGCGTCAGACCCGATCGCCGCACCCCCGAGCATGTGCGCGGTCTGCGGGATGTCGCCGAAGGCCTCGAACACGCTGCTGAGTGCGACCCCGCCGGTCATCTCCGCGACCCGCGAAGCGGCCCGATGGCCGACCTCGAGGTAAGTCGGGGCCGGACGCTCCGGGTCGGTCTGTGTGACGAGCCGATACCCGCCGGAGCGGCGCTTCTTCGCGCGGAACCGGATCGCGTTGTCCCGCGGTTGCATGACGAGCATCTGCAGGGTGCGCGCACTCGATCCGGACCTTTGGAGCGTCATGCGCCAATCGCGCGGGCTGCTCATGACGCTGCTCAGCCACTTGACCAAGCGCACGGGGACGTTGCCCTTGCCGGTGAGCATGGTGAACAGGGCGAGCTGTGAGTCGGCGTGAGGCCCGCTCGTCAGGAGCTCGACCTGCGTGTCCCCGTCGAGGAGGAGCCGGCTGCTCGCCGTGACGTCGCGCCACGTCTCGATGTCCTTGGGGAACACCACGCCCAGTACCGTCTCGCTGTTCGTGCGGACCAGGTCGCCGAGTCGGTCGCTGATCCCAGGCAGTGAGCCACGCTGTTTGCAGTCGGCGAGGAGCTCGTTCGTCGCGACGGTACCGCCTGCGAAGACGACGCCGCGCGCAGAAAAGGTCGACTGCTTGCCGTGGCTGTCCGGCGCGCGGCGGGCGGCGACGATCCGGTATCCCCCGCTGCCGTCAGCAGCGCCGAGCGGCGCGACGTCCACGACCTCCTGTTCGGCAATGATCCGGACGCCACGCTTCTCGGCGAACCACAGGTAGTTCTTCGTCAGGCGATTCGCGGCGCCTGTCCGGCAGCCGACCATGCACTCACCACACCGTATGCAGCCCGTTCGCGCTGGGCCTTCGCCGCCGAAGTAGGGGTCGTCGACGGTCTTTCCCGGCTCGCCGAAGAACACGCCGGTGGGGGAGAGCTCGAAGGTGTCCGGGACACCGAGGGACTCACTGAGCCGCTTGGTCAGCCCCATCGAAACCGACTCCCACGGCGCCGGCTGCACGCCGAGCATGTACTCGGCCTTGGCGAAGTGGGGGTCGAGTGTCTTTTCCCAGGGCGCGAGGCCGCGCCACTGCGGGTCGTCGTAGAAGCCGCGTTGTGCGCGGAACAACACCCCGCCGTACATCAGACTGCCACCACCGACCCCGGTCTGCGACGCGGTGACGGCGTGACGGAACGGGATGCTGCGCATGATCCCGTAGCGGCCCCGCTGCGGCGCCCACGTGTACCGGGGGTCCGACGTCGACGTCGGCAGATCGCGGTCCTCGTAACGTCGCCCGCGCTCGATCACCGCGACGCGGTATCCCCTCTCCGCCAGGCGCAGAGCAGCAACGCTGCCGCCGAATCCCGAGCCGATCACCACCCAGTCGAAGTCGTGAGCCGCCGGCGCAGCCTCGGGTGCCACCGAGGTGGTCGGGTTCACCATCGAAATCTCCTCCTCATCATCGAAATCTGCTGCAGAACGAGTCACCAGTGGCGTGTCAGCCGACGGCGTCAGGCCTGTGCCAGGGTGGGGTAGTCGGTGTATCCGGCTGCGCCACCGCCGTACACGGTGGCCTCGTCCACCTCGTTCAGCGGGGCGTCGGTGCGCAGCCGCTCGACGACGTCGGGGTTGGCGAGCGCGAACCGGCCCAGCGGGGCGATGTCGGCGAGGCCGGCGTCGATGTAGTGGGCGATCTGCTCCCGCGTGCGTCCGTAGCGCAGGACCAGCATCGCGGTCGGCCACACCTCGCGGAACGAGCGAAGCAGCTCGTCGTCTCCGAGGTGGTGGACGTGCAGGTAGGCCAGGTTCAGGCCGGCGAGCTCCCCGACGAGGTGCCGGTACTGGGCACGGACGCTTTCGGTGTCGCCCTCGTCGATGCCGCCGAGCGGGAACGCCGGGGAGATGCGGAT
>NZ_JBQQCE010000268.1:0-13096 GCF_052245645.1 Streptomyces sp. KR55
CCACCCCGCCATATGGCTCCTCCCGAACCCGAGCCGCCTCCGGGAAATCCAGTGGCTGTCCCGCGCCGAGGCTACCTAACCTAGGTCAGTACCTAGGACCCCTAGTTTTTTGGCGAAAGCCCGGGAGACTGCCATGCGATCGCTCACCGAGCAGGACATCCGCACCTCTTTCATCAACTGTTCCAAAGGAGAGGCCAAACGACTGGCCGTCCCGCGTGACCTCGGCGAACGCCCCTGGGACGACCTGGATTTCCTCGGCTGGCGAGATCCCGGCGCACCCGACCGCAGTTATCTGGTCGCCGAGCGGGAGGGACGGCTCGTCGGAGTGACCCTGCGGTTTCCGCCCCCGCAGCGCGGTTATCTGCACCGCAGCATGTGCTCGCTCTGTCTCACGACACATCCGCGGGGCGGCGTGACGTTGATGACGGCCCGCAAGGCGGGCGCGGCGGGCCGCGAGGGGAACTCCGTCGGTGTCTACATGTGCACCGACCTCGCCTGCTCCCTCTACGTGCGGGGCAAGAAGGTCTCGGAATCCGGGGCCCGCTTCGAGGAGAGCCTCACCCTGGAGGAACAGATCGCCCGGACGACGGGCAACCTGTCCGCCTTCCTCGACAAGCTGCACGCCTGACGCTCGATACGTTCGATGCCTGTAGGGAAAGGGAACAGGCCAAGGCATGCGAGTTGTACGAGAGTGGTCGGCACCCCTCGTGCGGTCCGTGCGGAAGGCCCTCCGGGATCCCGTGGTCGTACAGGCGCTGCGGTCGGCGGCCGCGGCGACGGTCGCGTATGTCATCGCGCTGCGCCTGAGCCCCGAGGCAGCACCGCTCACCGCCCCGCTGACCGCCCTGCTGGTCGTCCAGGTCACCCTGTACGCCACCCTCACCAACGGCATCCGCCGGGTGAACTCGGTGGTGGCCGGGGTCCTGGTCGCCATCGCCTTCAGCCTCCTGGTCGGCCTGACCTGGTGGAGCCTCGCGCTGCTGATCATCGCCGCGCTGGGGGTCGGGCATCTGGTGCGGGTGCACGAGTACGTCCCCGAGGTGGCGATCAGCGCGATGCTGGTCCTCGGCGTCACCACCGTCGGCGACACCGCGTGGGCGCGGATCCTGGAGACGCTGATCGGCGCGGTGGTCGGTCTCGCCTGCAATGTGCTGTTGCCACCGCCGGTGTGGGTGGGCGAGGCGGGGGCGTCGATCGAGGGGCTGGCCCGCCGGATGCGGCAGTTGATGCTGCATGTCGGCGAGGAGGCCGCGGGCCGCACCCCCGTCGACCTCGCGGCCGAACGGCTGCACGAGGCGCGGCGGCTGGACCACGACATCGTGGAGGTGGATGCGGCGCTGCGGCAGGCCGAGGACAGTCTGCGGCTCAATCCGCGGGTGCGTGAGGGCCTGCTGCACCGGGTGGTGCTGCGCACCGGTCTGGACACGCTGGAGATCTGCACCGTCGTCCTGCGGGTCCTCGCCCGCACCCTCACCGACCTCGCGAAGGAACGTGAACCGGAGCCGCTGTTCGAGCAGGAGGCGGGTGCCGTCGTAGAGCAGTTGCTGTCCGAGATCGCCGACGCCGTGGTGAGCTTCGCGGTGCTGGTCACCACGCATGTCAGCGTCAGCGCCGAGTCGGCGGAGGCACGACTGACCAACGAGCTGCGTACGGCGGCGGGCAGCCGGGACAAGCTGGCCCAGCTGCTCCTGGACGAGGTCCGGCGCGATCCCCACCAGTGGCAGCTGTACGGCGCTGCACTGACCGAGGTCAACCGCATCCTCGATGAACTCGACACCGAGCACCGCTCCCGCCGCCTGCTGGAGGAGCTGGACCGCCACACCCGGGAGCAGCGCGAACGCCTGCCGAGGCTGACCCGGCTGCGTGAGCGCATGGGTGTTCAGGAGCGGCTGTGGCGGAACCGTACCGGGGTGAGCGGGCGTTCTTGGTGAGGGAGCGCCGGGACGGGGCCGGCACCGGATGCGAGGGAGCGGGGCAGATGGCCGACACCACCGTGCGGATCGACGGGAACACTCTGCGATTGCCGGGCGGCGTGGCGGTGCGGTTCATCCGCACGCTGCGGCTGCCCGAGACGGGCACGCATCCGCTGCCGCCGGGGCTCGGCGAGTTCCCGGTCCGCCGGGTCGCGGACTACTCCGAGACGGTGCCCGACCAGTGGCGGGCGCGCGGCGGCGTGATGCTGCCGGTGTATCTGCGCGAGGCCATGTGGCTGAGCTTCGCGGGCACGACCGAGCCGGCCGCTCTGCAGGTCGGGGTGGGCAAGGTGTGCGCGGTCTCGGGGAAGCCGTGGAGCGACCGGCTCGCCCGCAATCCGCAGAACTACGTCGTGCTGCCGCGGCAGCCGTGGCTGGACGGCATCAACTCCGGGAAGGGCACGGTCCGCCAGTTCGTGGCGGTGCCGCTGGGCGTCGGGGCGACCGTGGAGGGCCAGGTCACGGGCGAGGAGGTCTGGGGCGGCGTACAGCTGCAGTCGTTCCCGCTGAACCCCGACGCGCTGGCCACCTGGCGCGAGCAGGAGCGGCGCCGTGCGGAGCGGGCGCGGGCCATGCCCCTGTCCGCCCCGGGTTACGGGGCCGCGCCGCCCGCTCCGGGCGCGATGCCGGCCCCCGCGGCGGCGCCTGCGGGCGGTCGTCCCCGGGCCGCCGCGGCGATGGGGCTGGGGGTCGGCGGTTCGATGCGTCAGGAGGTCTACCGGGACGAGCGTCCGTTGTCGGACTGGTCCGAGGAGCCCGCGGGGCGGGTCTTCGTGCATCTGGTGACGCCGCCGGAGTGGCGCCGCATCACGGGTGAGGCTCCCCCGCCGTCGCCTGTGGACCGGGCGGCGTACACCCGTGCGGGACTGCCGTGGTACGAGTACTACGACGAGGACGCCCAGGACCTCGCCCCCACCGACGCCCTCGGCCAGGTGAAGCCGGTCGGCGACTGGCTCGGCGACGACCACGAGCCCTGGCAGAACCCCGCCCCGCACCAGGTGAAACCGCTGGGGGACGCGCAGGGCAAGCCGGTCGAGGACGGCGACTGGTAGCCCCGCCGTCGTTGCACTGTACGCAACCGGCGTTGCCGTTCTTGCACTTGACGGGTGATCCGCGCCAAGGTGACTGTCACGACAGGGCCAACCGATGAGCTGAGGTGCGGGAATGGGCAGGGGTGCGCGGGTGTCGCGCGGCGGCTGGAGCAGGCGGCGCCTGGTCGGGGCTCTGGCGGTGGCGGCGCTGCCGGCGTCGGCCGCCTGCGGAAGCACACCGGCGGACGAGACCCCCGAGAAGTCGCCGGGCGGTTCCGGGCAGGCCTCGCGCAAGCCGTCCCCCGGGCCCCGCCCGCTCTACCTCGGCACCTACACCTCCGTCGACAGCGGCGGCACGGGCATCGGCCTGGCCACCTACGATCCGGCGACCGGCCGCGTCGTCGGCGCCGGAACCCTCACCGGCGTCGGCGATCCGTCGTACCTCGCGGTGCACCCGGACGGCCGGACCCTGTACGCGGTGAACGAGCGCGAGGACGGCGTCGTGACCGCCGTCCGGCTGTCCGGCCGCAAGATCCTCGGCAGCCGCAGCACCGGCGGCGCGGGCCCCTGCCATCTCTCCGTGCACCCGAGCGGACGGTGGCTGCTCAGCGCCAACTACACCTCCGGCAGCGTGGCCGTGCACCCGATCGACGCCGAAGGCGCGCTCGGCGAGCGCACCGACCTGGTCACGCACTCCACTCCGGCACCGGGGCCGGGCCAGGAGGGCCCGCACGCCCACCAGATCGTCACCAGCCCGGACGGCCGCCATGTTCTCGCGGTCGACCTCGGCACGGACACCGTCTACACCTACCGCCTCGACCAGCACAGGGGCATGCTCCGCGAGGTGTCGCAGGCCCGCACCCGGCCGGGTGCCGGTCCGCGCCACCTCACCTTCCACCCCGGTGGGCGGCACGCCTATCTGGCCAACGAGGTCGACGACACGGTCGCGGTCTGCGCCTACGACCCGGCGACCGGACGGCTGACCGTCGGCGAGGCCCAGTCCACGGGGGCCGGCGAGGACACCAACTACCCGGCGCAGATCCTCGTCACCGCGGACGGCTCGTACGCGTATCTCGCCAACCGGGGCCACAACAGCCTCGCGCGCTACGCGGTGGAGGCCGACGGCGCCCGGCTGCGGCTGCTGGACACGGTTCCGGTGGCGGGTGACTTTCCGCGGCAGATCGCCTTCTCGCCGGACGGCGCACTGCTGTTCGCGGCGAACCAGAGGTCCGGCACCGTGAGCGTGTTCCGCGTGAACGCGCAGAACGGTGAACTACGGCTCGCGGGCGAGCCGTTCACCTCACCCGTCGCCGTCTGTGCGCTGCCGCTGTAGGGCGCGGGGGCAGGAGGCGGCGTTCGCCTGGGCGAGCAGCACGTGCATGCGCTCGGTGAGTTGGGCGACGCCGTCGGCGGGCGTGTGGAAGGGCAGCCGTACATCGCCGTGGGCGCGGCGGCGCTCGATCCGCAGCGTCAGTCCGTGCCGGTCGACGGCGAGCGGCTGGACGCGCACCACGCCGTGCAGGCTGCCCGGTTCGACGAGGCGGGTGAGGCGCTCGACCGCGTCGGGGTGGGCGTCGGCGAGGTGGGTCAGCAGCCGGGCCTCGGCGGTGGCCAGTGGGTCGGGTGAGGCGGCGGCGAACTCGTCGAGGTCGACGACCACCGCGCCGGACGTCTGCCGCAGCACCACCCGGGTGGCCCGGAAGGCCAGCTGGCCCTCCTCGATGGCGAACCAGCCGGCCAGCCACAGCCGGGCCCGGATGCGGTTGCGCATCGGGACGGGCGCGACGTCGGCGAACTCCAGGACGGCGGACGGCTCCCCGCGGGGCGCGCAGATCGTGGCCGCGAGCAGCGCGCTGTCCTCGGGCACCTGTAGGATCACCCGCCCGTCCTCGGCCACGCTGTGCGCGCCGACGAGTTCCTCTCGGACGCCCTCCGTGGCCACCGCGCACGACCACGAGGTGGCGAGCACCGATCGGGCCCGTTCCGCCGTGGCGGGCACGGCCGCCCAGGCGTGGCTGTCACCCATCCCAGTTCCTCCTTAGGTAAGCCTTGCCTAACTTATCGAAGATCCAGGCATACGCCAACCAGGCAGAACCACAGAGTTTGCTGTACGGCGGGGGCGTCAGCCCCAGTGCGCGGGCCGTTGCACCGACGCCGGCAGCCGGGTGCCCGCCGTCCCCCGGGCCGCATTGACCTGCGGCTGGGTCAGGAAGAACGCGCCCGTCAGATCGGCGTCCGTGAGGTCGGCGTCGCGCAGGTCCGCGCCGATCAGGTCCGCGCCGCGCAGATCGGCGCCGGTCAGGTCGGCGGCGATGAGCAGAGCGCCACGGAGGTTCGCGCCGCTCAGGTCGGCACCCTTGAGACGGGCGCCGATCAGGTCGGCGCCCCGGCGGTTCTTCCGGCGCCCGCGTGTGCCCGCCCGGGCCAGCTCGCTGGTCTTCAGCAGGAGGACATTGATCTCCTGCCGGTGTGCGCCCACGTCCAGCGCGCCGAGGTCGTCGGCGCTCAGCCGGGTGAGCCGCTCGGTGTCCTCCAGGGCCCGCCGCAGGTCGGCGTGGACGGGCCGGGCGGCGGGCAGGGTGAGCGCCTCGGTCAGGTACCAGAGCAGCTCGTGGAGCTGCCGCACGACGGGGAACACATCGAACATCCGACGGGCGTGCTCCCGGGAGCCGGACCGCCAGTCCTGTCCGCCGAAGGTGACCTGCGAGACCCGCTGTCCGGCGCCGAAGCAGTCGTAGACCGTGCAGCCGGCGAAGCCCTTCTGCCGCAGCGTGGCGTGAATGCCGCACCGGTGATCGCCCCGCAGGTTGGCGCAGGGCTTTCCGGCATCCTTGTCGATCGCGAAGTCCGCCGAGGCGGCGAAGGGCAGGACGACGCAGCACAGCCCGAAGCAGTTCGCGCAGTCTCCGCGCAGGTCGGCCAGGTCGCCGGGGTGGTCTTGCATGCCCTCAGCCTAATGGCCGGCCCGAAAGGAAAACTCACCGACGAATTTCCGGCCCTGTGGGGGTCCCCTCACACAACGGAAAACAGCTTCGGCTACTACAGAGATACGAGCCGACTGCGGTCAGGAGCCGACCGGATCGAGGAGACGTCATGTGCCGCCATCAGCCACCCTGCCCCACCGCCGACAGCCCCGAGCACCACACCGCGATGATCGTGTCGGCCCACCCCGAGCAGGGGTGGTGTGTTAACTGCACCTTCTTGAGGTCGTTGGGCACTGCGATGTCCGACTGCCCAAGGAGTTCTGTGTGACGTCGTACCTGCGCCATCAGCTGATGGAGGGGCGGGCTGTTCTGCCCCGCGTCGGCTCGGTCGTTCGGCTGGAGACCCAGCACCCGGCGTACGCCGTACTCGGCCCCGGCGAGAAGCCGGTCGAGTCGGTGACGCCCTACCTGCGGGACCTGGCGCTGAACGACAACAGCCCAGCGACCAGCCGCAGTTACGCCAATGACCTGCTGCGGTGGTTCCGGTTCCTGTGGCTTCTGAATGTGAACTGGGACAAGGCAACGGAAGGGGAGGTGGCAGTGATAGTGGGATGGCTTCGTACGGCACCGAATCCGCAGCGCCGCCGCACCCGGCCGGAGGCGCCGCAGCCCGGTTCGGTCAACCCGCGCACCGGCAAGCGGTACCTCAAGGCCGGTTACGCCCCGGCGACGATCAACCACGCCCTGACCGTGGTCGGCAGCTTCTATGACTTTCACCGCGTCCTGGGCAATGGTCCGCTGGTGAATCCGGTGCCGGTCTCTGAGGCACGGCGCCGGGCGCTGGCTCACCGCAGCCCGGCAGAGGCTACACCGGCCTTCCGCCGCTCCCGCCTGCGCCAGCGTGTCCCGGCCACCGAGCCCCGGGCTATCCCAGACGCGATGTGGGACGAGTTCTTCGCCGCCATGAACCACGATCGGGACCGCGCCGCGGTGCTGCTCTACGTCTCCAGCGGCGCACGCGCCTCCGAGCTGCTGGGCGTCACCCCGGCCGATGTCGACTGGCCGGCCCAGATCGTCTACGTCGTCTCTAAGGGCACGAAGCTGCGCGAGCCGATCCCGGCCAGCCCGCAGGCCCTGGTGGTGCTGGCGGCCTACCTCGACGCGATGGGCATGCCCGCTCCGCACGAGCCGGTCTTCCGCACCCGCCGAGGCCCGGACAAGCCGCTCACCTACTGGGCGATGCGGCGCGTCATCCAGCGAGCCAACGACCGGCTGGGGACGAACTGAAGCCTGCACGACCTGCGGCACACGGCGGCCGAGAGGATGGCGAACGACCCCAACCTGACCCTGGTCGAGGTCCGTGCCATCCTCCGGCACGCCGACCTGGCCACCACCGGCCGCTACCTGCACGCCCGTGTCGAGGACCTCTTCGACGCACTCCAGGCGCACTACCAGCGTCCCCGGATCCGGCCCACCGTTGCCCCCGGCTACGACCCGGACGACTTCAAGGCGGTGTTCGGTGGCTGACACCCAGACCTTCACCGCCCGCAACCGGCGCGTCGACTACAGCGGCGACGAACCGTTCGTCCCCGCTCCCGTCACGCGGTTCGCAGGCGCAGAGCTGAAGGCGGCACCGGCACCGCTGCCCACCGCACCGCCGGGTCCCTTCGGCGACCTGTCCCGGGCCCCGGCCGACGAGATCTTGCGCATCGTCGAACGAGTCACCAAGGGCCAGCCGAACCCTGGGCGCCGACGGACGGCTGTCCAGCGCGTCTTCTCCGTGCTGGAGGAGATGCCCGGCGAGACGTGGCAGGCGCGATGGCTGGCCAGCGGCTTCGACGACGAAGGCGCCGAGTCGGTACGCGTCCTGGCCCGCGAGGGCGACCGCCGTGACAGCGCGGACCTGATCGCCGGAATCAAGCTCGCGTTCTGCCTGCGGGTCATCCAGCCGTCGATCTCCGGCTTCCGCGCGAACAAGTTCCTGGACTACCCGGAGCGGTTCCGCGAGTTCCAGGCCGATCCGCTGCTGGAGAAGTTCTTCGCCGCGGCCGACACCTTCGACTTCAACCACATGCACCGCCTCCGGGCGAAGTTCGACCTGGCAGCAGCCCTGACCACAGGCGGCATCGCGCTAGAGGACCTGACGCCGTCCGCCCTGCTGCACTTCGGCATGGAGTCCAAGCGACTCGGCGTGACCCACGGCAGCAAGGCGGGCGCGACCCGCTTCGCCGGCCTGGGCACCTGGCAGGTGCTGCACGCGATGGGCCACTTCCCGCCCGGCACCCCACCGACCCTGCGGGCCTACGTCTATCGCGGCCAGCTCACCGTCACCCAGCTCGTCGACCGCTACCCCATCCAGCACCAGGGCGTCCGCCAGTTGCTGATCGACTACCTGACCCGCCGCCGTGCCTCGACCGACTACACCACCATCACGGCCCTGGCGCGCCACCTCGCCAGCACGTTCTGGTCCAAGATCGAGAAGATCAACCCGGGGCAGCAGAACCTGGCCCTGAGCCCGGAGGTCTACGACCAGTGGCGCGAGACCATCAAGCGGTGGGACCGCGACGAGCGCCGCACCCGCGCGGACGACTCCGGCATCCTCCTGGCTGTCCGTGCCCTCTACCTTGACGTGCACAGCTGGGCCATTGACGAGCCCGAACAGTGGGCGCAATGGGTCGTGCCCTGTCCGATCCGTCCGAAGGAACTCAAGGGGTTCGCCAAGCGCAAGCGGGAGATCCACCAGCGGATGTCCGACCGCATCCGGGTCCGCCAGCCGCTGCTGCCCACCCTGGTCGCACACGTCGAAGGCCGATACGAGCACCTGACGGGTCTACTCAAGAAGGCCCGCGCCGTCCGGCTCGGAGAGAACTTCGAGCACGACGGGCACTCCTACCAGCGCACAGACACCGACCGGGACCGCACCTGGGCCAAGAGCCAGGACGAACCCCCGGTCCGCGTCACCGACGAGGACGGACAGGTCCTCAACGTCACGCTCACCGAGGACACCGCGTTCTGGGAATGGGCCGGCCTGGAGATCCTCCGGCACAGCGGCATCCGCGTCGAAGAGCTCTGCGAGCTCACCCACCTGAGCATCCGCCAGTATCAGCGGCCGAACGGCGAGGTCATCGCCCTGCTCGTCATCGCCCCGTCCAAGAGCGAGCGCGAGCGCGTCATCCCCATGTCCGCGGACCTGTTCCACGCGGTCGCCCAGATCATCCGCCGTCTCACCCCCGGCGGTCGGCCGGTGCGCCTGCTCAACCGCTATGACCCGCACGAGAAGACCTGGTCAGAGCCCATGCCGTTCCTCATGCAACGGCAGAACGGCACGCAGCGATCAGTGATCTCCCCGACCACGTTCATCCACATGTTCGCCCGCAGCTGCGAGGAACTCGCCGAGACCCACCGGGCCTTCGCCGACATGACCTTCACGCCGCACGACTTCCGGCGGCTCTTCGCCACCGAGATCGTCAACGGCGGCCTGCCCATCCACATCGGCGCCGCCCTGCTGGGCCACCTGAACCTCCAGACCCTCCAGGGCTACGTTGCGGTCTTCGCCGAGGACGTCGTCGCCAACTACCAGCGGTTCCTCAACCACCGCCGCTCGCTCCGCCCGGAGATCGAATACCCCGAGGTCACGCCCGAGGAGTGGGCCGACTTCGAGGAGCACTTCGACAAGCGCAAGGTCGAACTCGGCAACTGCGCCCGCCCCTACGGCACCCCCTGCAACCACGAGCACGCCTGCATCCGCTGCCCGATGCTCCAGGTCAACCCCAAGATGCTGCCCCGACTCGCGGAGATCGAGAAAGACCTTCTCCTCCGCCGCAAACGGGCCCAGGAGGAGCACTGGCTCGGCGAGGTCGAAGGCATCGACTCGACCTTGACCTTCCTCCGCGCCAAACAGGCCGAAGCCGCCCGCCTCACCAAGCGACCCGCCACCGACCTCGGCATCCCCCGGCCCCGTCCCGAGGAGACTTAGCGTTCTTTAACCTCACGTCGCTGCGGAGTGCTTGACGGTGGGGAAATTGCGGTGCGTGCTGGCGCCACGCTGGTCAGACTCGCTGACATGACTGAGAAGATCACCCGCATCAACCCCGAGCAGCTGCATGAGACACCCGGCTACCACCACATCACCGTGGTGGAGGCAGGCCGTACAGCCTATCTGGCGGGGCAGTGCCCGCTTGATCGGAATGGTGACCTCGCCGGTTCCGGCTCCCTCGAGACACAGGTCGACCAGGTTGTCGCGAACGGGCTCACTGCCCTGGCAGCGGTGAGTGCCCAGCCGCAACACGTGGTGCGGTCAGTGATCTACGTGCGGAGCGATGAGAGGGAAGTTCTCGGAGCCGCGTGGCGTCGACTCACCGATTCTGCCCTTGGTCCGGCGTTCACCACCGCCAGCACGCTCTTGGGCGTCGCCCAACTGGGCTTTCCCGGCCAGCTCGTCGAGGTGGATCTCACCGTGGCGCTGCCTGACTGACTTCGAACAGCGTCTCGAACTGGGTAGCCCAGCTGGGCATTCGCGGGACGCTGGGGCGGCCTTCGTCTGATCATGTGCTCCGACCAAGGTGCACGTGACCATGACGAAGGCCGTGAAGGTGAGTCCGCTGCCGGATGCTGCTGTGAGGGAAGCGTTCGCTGAAGTGTCACGCTTCCGGGACGAGTTGTACGCGTGTCTGACCGCGCGTGGCGATGAACTGTTCGAGCTGGCGGACGCGGTGCTGTGTGCGCCTGGTGCCGTGCGCTCTGCGGTCGAGCTGACGCTGCTGCCCGAGCACCGGCGTGGCCACGGCGCTATGTACGACGGCATCAACCGGGGCCGGATCGACACCGGCCGGCTGCGGTCGCTGCTGACCGGCCTGCCGCTGCCCCGCTTCCCTGACGGGCGCCTGGTGCTGGCGGTAAACGTCTCCCCGTGGCTGCGGTCGGACGCGCCGTGTTCACCGGAGCGGCTGTTTTGCCACGTCTACGGCCGTGCGAAAACGGCTTCGCAGTTCATTCCCGGCTGGCCGTACTCGTTCGTCGCGGTGCTGGAGATGGGGGCCACGTCCTGGACGCAGATCCTGGACGCGGTCCGGCTCGGCCCGGCCGACGACGCCACCGCGGGAGATCCGCAGAACCCGGCGTGGTCGGCGTAGTGATCGGTTCCTGGCATCCGGGCGACCCCGACGCCGCCCAAGTCCACGGTTGCCTTGCCGTGCTACGGGAGGCGGCTGCGGTACGTGAGGAGCATCGAGCCGAGTGAGCTGGGCGGGAATCGGTCACAACGTGGCGGACGCCTGCAACGCCAACCGCGAGACCCCTTGAAAATCTGCTCGTGCAGGGCTGATCCTCATTGATCGTGCCCGTGTCAACGTCCACCCCGAAGGGAGCGGTGCCGCCCGCTATGAGCCGGTATGACTTAGCAGCAGCTGAACGAGACGATGACGCCGGCATCGCCGGCCTGGACCGCCCCGAGATGCTGGTACTGGACATCGACGGCACACTCGTGGCGCCCGGACGCGAGATAACGGAACGCGTTCGCTGCGCACTGGTGCGGGCGTATCAGGCCGGCTGCCACGTAGTGCTCGCCACCGGCCGCGCCTCGTTCGAGGTCGTGGAACTGTTCCAAAGCACGGGACTTCCGCGGGGACTGGCCGTGTGCAGCAACGGAGCTGTGGTCGCAAGCATGCCCGACGGGCAGATCCTCGCGCAGGAGACGTTCGACGCTCGTCCCGTCCTGGATGCCGTGTTGGAGCATGTGCCGGCAGCCCGAGTCGCCGTCGAGATCGCGGGCACCGGATACCTGGTCACGCATCAGTTCCCCAAGGACAAGCTCCTGGGACGGCAGATCCTCGCGCCGCTGGACGGCCTCTGTTCCGGTCCCGTCGTCCGAGCCGTCATCCGGGATCCGAACCAAACGAGCGAGGACTTTCGCGCACTCACGAACAAACTGCGTATACGCGGGGCCAGTTACGCGGTGGGCTTCGAAGCATGGCTGGACCTCGGTCCATTGGGAGTGAGCAAGGCTTCCGGACTGGAGAAAGTGGCCTCGATGCTCGCTACCAACCTCAGGTACACGCTGGCCATCGGCGACGGCCACAACGACGCAGAGATGCTCGTGTGGGCAGGGCGGGGCGTCGCCATGGGACACGCCCCGGAGGAACTCAAGAAGATAGCGGACGACACGACCCTCGGCGTTGCCGAGGACGGAGCAGCCCAAGAGATCGAGAAGTGGTTTGGGTGTAGCTCTTCCTGAGTGAGATCGCTGGTCAAGCCAGGAGTTCGTATTTGTGCTGGTCGGGGCGGGGGGTAGAGCCGTTCGCATTGCTTCTGGGTGTGGAAGATAAAGATCCAGTATTCGGGGAAGTCGTCGTTGCTGATGAGGGCGCGGAGGGTGGGGACGGCTTCGGCGCCGGGGACGCTCCACCTGCAAACTCACTGCCCGACTGGCGCCCAAAACAACTGTCGAAAACAGGCCAGAGTTTCTCGAGCACATGGACGATGTGGACCGTGACGCCTCGGCGGGTGTCCTCGGTGCGGATCAGCTCCAGCTGGTGGGCGGCGCCCTCGACCAGGAACACCCAGTACCCCCGGTGTGTTCGTTTCTGCGCGCCGTTCCTCTACGCTCGAGGAGGTCATCAACTACCGCATGACATCTGCCCGGTGACGGAGTCGGCGTGGGGTGCGCGTCCCCGCTCCACGCCACCACTGGACGGCTTCAGGCGCAGCCACGGGTCGGCACATCCGGACGCCGACGACCCCGCGTGGCGCGTCCCGCCGGGCGGCGAAAGGGATGCGTCGTGCCTTCGGCTTCGGCGAACTACCGCACCCTGCTGCGCACTTCGGGTGCTGCGGCCTTCTTCCTTCCCGCCGCTGTCGGGCGTCTGGGCATCGCCATGACGGGCATCGGCATCGTCTGGCTGGTGCACGCACGCACCGGGTCGTATGCCGCCGCGGGTCTCGTCACCGGCGGGTTCGCTGTCGCGGACGCCGTCGCCGGGCCCCAGATCGGGCGCCTGGTCGACCGGTTCGGGCAGGCGCGGGTGCTCCCCTGCGCGCTGGGCGCACATGCCGGGGCCGTGGCGCTGCTGCTGGCCGGCGCCGTTCCGGACCTCGTCGCCGGAGTGCTCGTCTGGGCAACGCTGCCCCAGCTCGGTGCCCTGTCCGCCGCTCGCTGGTCCACCCTGCTGTC
>NZ_JBQQCE010000269.1:0-13085 GCF_052245645.1 Streptomyces sp. KR55
CCCGCCGCCGAGCAACGCGTCGCGGATGGGTGGGGCCAAGTCAAGCCGTCCGTGGCGGGGCCGATCTTCACGAATCGGGGCCGACTGAAGCCAACATGGTGGGGCCGCTGAACAACGTCAGGGCCACAGCGGCTCTGAGGACTGCTTGACCTGGTCTGAGGTCGGTGCCGTGCACGAGGCCGCCGGGTAGCGGGATGCGGTCAGCCGCGTAATCGCACGCGATAAACCCGGCGACGTCGGCGATCACCCCCGGAATACTGGTCGCCCATGGATGAGGTCAAAGTCGTCGTCGCCCATTCCGAGCGCGCGACTCTGCGCGTCGGCGACGTGTTCCTGAAGGTGGACGCCGATCAGGCGCGCATCGACGTCGAGGTCGAGGCGATGTCCCTCGCGCCGGTCCCGACCCCGGAGGTTCTGTGGCGCAAGCCGCCCGTGCTCGCGATCGCCGCACTCCCGGGGACGACGCTTGGACGCCTCGGCGGGCCGTCGACCGGGTCGCCGACGGCGTGGGCCGCGGCGGGCGCCGCCATCCGGAAGCTGCACGAAGCGCCCCTGCCGCCCCAGCCGGGCCGGGCCGGCCGGAGCATCGCCGCGCTGGCGACGGAACTCGACGACGAGTGCGAGTTGCTCGTGACGAACGGCATCCTGCCCGCCGACCTGGTCACTCGCAACCGCCTGGTCGCCGATGCCGCGCTCCGGCCGTGGACTCCGGCGTTCACGCACGGCGACCTGCAGATCGCGCACGTCTTCGTCGACGGCGACGAGGTCACGGGCATCATCGACTGGTCCGAGGCGGGCCAGGGTGATGCCCTGTACGACCTCGCCACCTTCACGCTCGGACACGAGGAGCACCTTGACGACGTCATCGCCGGCTACGGCACTGACATCGACCTCGATGTGATCCACGCGTGGTGGTCGTTGCGAAGCCTGCTGGCGGTTCGCTGGCTGATCGAGCACGGCTTCGACCCCTTCGCGCCAGGTTGCGAGGTCGACGTGCTGCGATCCCGGATGTGAGGCTGCGCCCTACTGCTACGACATTTTGTTCTGAGTCGTGAGAGCCGCGAGGTAGCCAGCCCAGCTGTCCTGGGCCAAAGCCGCCCACTGAGTGGCGGTGTTCCTGTGGATTCCGAACAGGTCGCACATGATGATCGGCGGAAGTTCACCGGCCATGCCGAACAGGGCCGTGTTGCGGGCCGCGAGGGTGGGCAGACCGTGCTTCGCGAGCTGCGCCGCCAGGCCTCCAGGGCTTCGCGGGCGGCCAGCGAGACGGCCCGGGAGAAGAAGCTCCTGGTGCTCGCTGTCGTGCATGGATCCCACCGCCGAGTGCCTCCGGCCCTCAGCGATCTGTCGTTCGATGAGACGAGCCAGCGTCGGCGGCAGGAGCACGGGGTTCTTGTCGAAGGTGAAGTAGGCGCCAGTGTCGTCCTCGTGGAACTGGTTGGCGGTCAAGTGGACGATGCGGGTGATCGGCAATCCATAGAGGCGGATGAGGGCGCCGGCGATGCGGATGTCCAGGGGCAGTGACGCGTCCGTGAGGCACCGGCGTAGTTGATCGGCTTGATCGTCGTCGTCGAGGAAGGTTGCCGGTGCGGGCCGCTGGTATCCGGGGTATTCCAGATTCCGGGTCAGGCCGCGCTTGTTCGTCCACTTGATGAAGGCTGCGGTCAGGCGCGGCCGGGACGGCTTGGCCTGGGCCAGCCAGACCTCGAGGTCGGTCTGGGTCAGGGCCCGCAGGTCGAGGTGACGGTCGTCGAGCCACTGCATGAACTCGATCGCGGCTCGGATCTCGCTGCGGTCGGTGTGGGCAGCTTTGTCTGAGTACCGGCCGCGAGTGGCGCGTCGGCGGGCATCGCGGATGATGAACCACTCGGCGAACGGTCGGATGATCTCCGAGTGTGCGGCGGGCAGGTGCTGGGCGGCGGCACGGAACCACAGCTCCAGCTGGACGAGATTCTCTTGTCGCGGAGGCAGGATCCCAGCGTGGACGAGCAGTTCCCGGACGTAGCGCGTGGCCGGTTCCTGCGGTAGGTCATCGAGAAGTTCATGGGTGATCTCCGCCTGGCTCGCCGCGAGCGTGGCCAGTAGGCGGGCGCTCGGGCTTCGGCGGAGCCATGCCAGGACGGATCTGGGCCGTGGCGCTGAGGAGAGAGCTTGGGCAAGCGGAGCGAGCACCGTGGCGACCTGCCCGTTTTCATCTGCGAGGAGCTCGTGGACTCGGTCGTCGGCAACACAGCGTGTGCAGCATCCGTCCGTGCTGATGTCCGCCGACGAACCGCATCGGCGGCAGGTGAAGTCGATGTCGGTGCCGCAGCAGGGTCCGCATGTTCCAAGGCCCTCGTCGCTGCGACCGATCAGTACGCGGGGGACGCCGCAGAGGGCACAGGGCTCCGGGTTGCGTCGACGCCTGTTGTAGCAGGGCGAGCAGAGGGGGCCGACCGGCCATGTGGTGACGGTGGCCTTCTTGTTGCGGCCGCAGTCGACGCATCGGTGCGTAGGCCGGGGGCGGCATGGGTCGCAGAGGAAGACTCCGCCGGCTCTGCTGCTGCGCGCGCCGTCGCGGAAGCGTCCGCAGGCGGCGCAAATCCCCTCGAACCTGTAGCAGTTGTCGCTGACGCCCGGCTCGCCGTCCTTGCCTCGCTTGGCGAGTCGCCGGATTTGGCCGCACTTGCCGCAGAGCTTGGCCGGGGCGACGTAACAACGGCGGCAGACCGGCCCCTCGGCGGAGTTTGACTGCACGGGGCCCACGGTCTTGCAGCGGACGCACTCCTGGTCCGTGAACCCGGCGCAGAGGCGACACAAGGCGACCCTGACCCCGTCCCTGAGCCGCATCCGGTAGGTGCCGAGGCGCCCACAGTCGGCGCAGGGCCCGATGAACCGGTGGCGGCTCTCGTAGCAGGAGCGGCAGACCGCTCCTTCCTCCTCTGTCCGGGTGACGATGTGACCGTCCTTCCCGCAGCACGAGCACGGGCGCAGTTCGGTCCGGGAGACGCGCCAGTCGCATGCGCGGCCTTGCGGAGTGACACGGGGAACCTTGCGCCCCGTGCGGCCGCAGATCACGCAGGCGAGCTGGGTGACGGCATCGCCGTGCCCGGCCGCCTCCAGGGCCTGCAGCAGCCGGGGCAAGGACGACGGGCAGTGTGGGGACGGTGCCGTCAACGCGTCCGGGAACTGGGCTATGTGGGCGTGAAGTTCGCGCGCCATCGGCGGGCTCCATGCCTTCGCCCGCTCCAGGAGCTCCTGGCCCTCCTCCGCCGTCAACGCAGGGCCGACCGTGTCCTGCAGGAGACCGACGAGCCGGGCCCGGATCTCGGCAAGCTCACGCCGGGCATCCGCCAGGGGAAGCCTGGCCCGTCGACGTCTCACGACTGGCCGGGACGGCGAATGACGGTCCGCCGCGGAGCACTCGGCGCCGCCCCCGTCTCACCGCCGGCCGTCTTGCGGACCTGGACGTTGACGGCCTCGGGCTTGATCAGGTCGTTCGGGGTGCACTGCAGGATGTCGCAGAGCGCCACGAGGGTGTCCATGCTCATCCGCTGCGGCGCCTGCGTCACCAGTCGGTAGACCTGCTCACGGGAGAGCGTGATGCCGCGCTCGGCGAGGAGCGGAACCAGGTCGGAGGTCTGGAACATCTGGCGCTCGGCCATCAGCTGCCGCAGTTGCCACTGGTAGCCCATCTTCTTGATCACGGTGCCACATCCCAGTAGTCGCCCAGTCGGTTCTTCATGGAAGCCTCCAGCATGGTGTTGCGGTACTCGTTCGAGCCCCCCATGTAGATGGCCGTGGTCGATGCGTGAGAGTGACCGACTTGTTCCTGTACGAACCGGGCCGGGTAGCCGAACTCGGTCGCGTGCGTGATGTAGCTGTGCCGGAGACAGTGCAGGTCGAGATCTTCGTCGAGGTCGGCGTCCTGCCGCGCGGCGACGAAGGCGTCGTTGATGGATCTCGGGGACAGCCGACCGACCCGCTCGGTGACCCATAGCGCAGGGTGCCGACCGGGGGAGAACTGCGGTCGGACCTCAGCCAGATAGTGTTCCAAGGTGTCGGTGACCCAGTCCATTTCCGGGATCAGCAGCACCGTTCGCCGCTTCGGCGGCGCCCCCTTGCTCGACTTGCCGAACCGCACCATGACGCTGCCGTACTTGCCGTACTGCGGCGCCTTGTGGTTCCGGCGCAGGTCGACGAGGTCGACCTTGGACGACTCCGTCCGTCGGGTGCCGTAGGCGTAGACGGTCTTAAGTACGGCCGCGTCACGCAGGGCGGCCAAGGCTCCTTTGCGGCCCTGGCCGCGTATTCGGCCCGGCCGGGCGTCGGCGGCGTCGAACAGGGCCTGGACCTCGTCGTAAGTCAGCGGCCGCCGACGCGGGTCGGCCTCGTACTCGACGCTGTGCAGCACCGAATTGCCCTCGTGGAAGACCGGCTGCGGGACCTCCCCAAAGCGCTCCACGCACACATCGAGCCACTCATAGCGGACGTCCAGCAGGTACTCGACGAACAGGCTGATGGTCACCTCGTAGGTGCGCGCCGTCGACATCTGGATCGGCGTGGACCCGCTCCGCAGATACGCGATGAACGCCTCGCCGTCCGCAGGAGTCCACTGCCACGGGTACAAGCCCGTGAACTCCCCAAACCGCTTCATCAGGCGAAGCCGTGGAGTGATCGTCTTTGCCCTGAGGAAGCGCGCGGACTGCTGCCTCGCCCACCCCTCGAGCATCGCGTCGAAGACAGCCGGCGCGGGGTCGAGGTGGATGACGTTCCGGGCCAGAACAAGTCGCGCCGAACCAGGTGCTTGCACAGTCACGCGACCGTTGTATCAGATGCAACATTGTTGATTCTAGGTGCTAGGATGCAGGTCAGACGGATGAGCACATCTGTTGCTCGCGCACCCTTCAACGTCACCGAGCAGGGACGACGTCGCTCTCGTCACCGTGCGCAATGTTGCATTTGATGCAATTCAGCGCGTTTTGGCAGACCGTCCACAAGCGGCACATGCCCTGGTCGGCCCACGGCACCTGGGAGATGCTGCTCCAGCACGTCCAGGCCGTCGCCGACGTCGAGGGCAACATTCGACTTGGACATCAACGTCGACTCCACCTCGGTCCGCGCCCACCAGCACGCTGCAGCGTCACCGCCCCCGCACTCCTCATCTGGCTTAGGTCATAACCGGAGAAACAGCCGCTATCTGATCAAGTACCTCTGCTGCCTGGGAGTCCGTGCACCCTCTCCGCGCGTCGTTGACCAGGTCGTCGGGAACGGGCTCGACGGCCCGGGTACGGGCGATGGTGTCCGCCCACCGATGGCCGCCACGGATGTGTCGCACCAGCTGGCCGAGGGTGAAGTCGGGGCAGGTGGGGACGCGGGCTGTCGGGGGTGACTATCTCGCTGCAGTACCGGTCGAGACTCCAGTTGGCCATGGGCGATCACGCTAGGGCGCTCGGTCATGTACAGGGACGCCAATTCCTGGCGACCAGTCGGCACGCGGTTGTCGGGGCGCGCGGCCACCCGCTTCCGCGCGCCCCTGTGCGAGTGTCAGGCGATGTGATGCACCACCTGGCTGGTCAGCTCGTAACGGGCGCCGACGATGGCGAGTTGGCCGGCGCTCACCTTGGCGGCGAGGTCGGGCTCGGCCGCGAGCCGCGAACGGACGAGCCGTACGTTCGCGTCGATCGCCGCGTCGACGCGGGCGTCGCCCTCCTTGGTGTGGTCTATGGCCGGTTCTATCTGGTCGGCAAGGTACTGGATGTGGGAGGGCAGCGGCTCCCCGGACTCGTCGGCGTCCACGGCGGCCCGCACGGCACCGCACGACTGGTGCCCGAGCACCAGGACCAGCGGTATTCCCAGTTCGAGCACCCCGTACGCGACGCTGCCGAGCACGGCCTCGTCCAGTACCTCACCGGCCGTGCGCACGGTGAGCAGATCCCCGAGCCCCTGGTCGAAGACCAGCTCCGGAGGAACACGGGAATCGACACACCCGAGCACCACCGCGAAGGGATGCTGACCCGACGTCAGCGCCTGACGGACGGCAGGCGTCTCGTCCGGGTGCTGCTCACGATAGGTGCGCCACCGCACATTGCCCGCCGCCAGCTCCCGCAGGGCCTGGCCAGGAGTACTGGGACGCGGTCGCGCGGCCGAGGAGGCGGCAGACGCGGGGGATGCGGACGCGGGCGAGGCGACGGCGAAGCCTGCACCGAGGGCGGCGGCACCGGTCAGTGCGGTGCGCAGGAGAGCGCGGCGGGCGGGAGTCACCGCGGCGGCTCTTTGGGGAGTGGAATCGGAGTTCACGGTGTAGAACGTATGCCCGAGTCCGACGCCCGCTCGTTCACGCTACTGAATCATGAACCGGCATGGAGATTTCTTGGCCGCGGGTTGGTCTGTGTTTGGTGGGGTGCAGGAGTTGTCTTGTAACTCGGACGATGAGAGAGCCCGGGTGTTGCCGCGCAGAGAGGGCAGCAACACCCGGGTGTGGTGCGAACGCCGTTCCTGTCAGGTCTCAGGGAGCGCGGCATCCCGGCGGGGCCGCACGGTCATCAGCAAGGTCCGGGGCCGTACTGTGGCCCGGGCGATGGGACGCACCGTCTGGCCCGGTGCGAGTTCGAGGCGTACCCGCCGGACGATCGTCGCGATGGCGGTGATCAGCTCGGTGAGCGCGAATCTGTCCCCGATGCACTTGTGCTTGCCTGCGCCGAAGGGCAGGAACGCCCCGGGCGGCAGCGTCTGTTCGTCGTCCAGCCACCGGTCGGGGTCGAAGGTGAGGGGGTCAGGGAAGAACGCGGGATCGCGGTGCAACGCGTGCTGACAGTAGGCCAGTTCGGTTCCGGCGGGCACGGTCCAGGGCCCGAGACGGGTTTCGGTGAGGGTGCGGCGCGTGACGAGCCATCCGGTGTGGTGCAGCCGCAGGGCTTCCTTGATGACCCGGTCCAAGTACGGAAGCCGGGTGACGGCGTCGAAGGTCACGGGCTCGTCGCCCAGCACGGCGTCCAGTTCGTCCAGGACACGTGCCTCGATGTCGGGATGGCGTGCAAGCTCGTACAGCACCCAGGACAGCACCGAAGCCGTGGTCTCCGTGCCCGCCACCGCCAAGGTGAGGACCTCCGAACAGATCTGGCTACCGGTCAGCTGCTGCCCGGTCTCCTCGTCTCGTGCGCTCAACAGCAGGGAGAGCATGTCCCCGGAGTCGTGTCCGGATGTCTGCAGTTCGGCCACCGCCCGATCGATGGTTGCCCGTACGGCATCGCGTGCCTCGATGAAGCGGCGGTTGAACGGCAGCGGCAGTCGCTCGACCCAGTCGGGCAGCATGATGCGCGCGCCGACGCCGTTCATCACCACAGACAGGTCCTGGCGCAGCCGACGGAACGTCTGCTCGTCCAGGCTGCCGGAGAAGACGGTCTTGGCGAGCATGTCGAGCGAGAGCTTGACCATCGCCTCGCGCACATCGAGGGTTTGGCCCGGCGTCCAGGTGTCGACGGCGGTGGTCGTCTCGCCGCGCATGATGTCGACGTAGCGGGCGATCTCGGGACGGGCGAAGGCCGGCTGCAGCTGCCGTCGTTTGTGAACGTGTTCCTGCCCGGCGGCGGTGACGACGGAGTCGCCCAGCAGTTGGCCCATCTTCTCGAAGAAGCGGCCCTTGTCGAGGCCGGGTCCGAGGTCGACGAGCATGGTGCGGATGAGCTCGGGATCCTGCACGATCAGCGTGCGGGTTCCTGGCTGGAGGGTGATCTCGACGAGCGGGCCGTAGTTCTCGCGGAGCGAGGCAATGAAGGCGAGATTGTCGCGCATGAGCTGTATCGCATGACCCAGCAGCGGCAACGATCCTGCCGCTTTGGGTATGGGGGAGGCGCTACGAGCGTCACGGGTCGTGCTCCCTTCGAAATGATCACGGGCGCCCGTATCACTTCCCTGATCACTACCCTGCGCAATCCAACATCGGCGCGTGTCCTCCGCCACGCGGCCTCTCAGTCGATGACCGCGGTCGCCTCGACCTCGACCAAATGATCGGGTACGTCCAGTGCTGCCACGCCCAGCAGCGTGCCCGGCGGTACCGGGGTGACCCCCAGCTTCGCGGCCGCCCGTGCGACCCCTTCCAGGAACAGGGGCATCTTGTCGGGGGTCCAGTCGACGACGTAGACGGTCAGTTTCGCCACGTCGTCGAAGGAAGCACCGACCCCGGCCAGGGCGGTGCCGATGTTGAGGTAGCACTGCTCGACCTGAGCGGCGAGGTCACCTTCGCCGACCGTGACCCCGTCGGCGTCCCAGGCGACCTGCCCGGCGATGAAGACCAGCTTCGAGCCGGATGCGATCGACACCTGCCGGTAGACATCGATCTTGGGCAATCCGTCAGGGTCTACCAGGGTGATGGCCATGCTGCTGTCTCCTTGTCATGAGCGCCCGTGGGCTCGCTTCCGCCCAACCGCGACACTCGGTCTCTTGTGGTTACTCAGAAACCGTAAGAGAGTGAACCCTGACATGGAAGAACGCACTTTTCAGTGACTGGAGAACCTTATGGTGACCAAGCAGTTCACGGGCTCGCCCGAGGACGCAGATCTGGCGCGTGCGGACTCCTTGGCGCGGGAGATCTTCTCGGACATCGCCAACAAGTGGGCGTTCCTGATCGTCGAGACTCTCGGTGATCGCAGGCTGCGCTTCAGCGAGCTGCGGGACCAGATCCAGGGCATCAGCCACAAGATGCTCACCCAGAACCTGCGCATGCTGGAGCGCAACGGCCTGGTCGAGCGCACCGTGCATCCCATCGTGCCGCCGCGGGTCGAATACACGCTCACCGAGCCGGGCCAGGCCCTGCGAGCGACGGTCGATGGAATGTGCGGCTGGACCCGCCGATACATCGGTCACATCGAGGCCTCCCGCCGCCGCTTCGAGGCCTGATGTGTGCATGGGGGCAGCAGGGCCGCGGTGGCCGGAAGGGTGGGGGATCTTGATGAGGTGCCGGCGCAGTCAGCCGTGGATGAAGAATTCCTCATCCGGCGCTCATCCTGCCCACCCCGTGCCGGCCGCAGGATCGGGTGCATGGTCTTCTCTCGTCGGTTGGCGGCCCTCGCCGCGGTCGTGGTGATTCCCGTCGGTATCGCCGCGACCAGTTTCGCTCTCGCAGACAGTCCGCGCCCTCCGGAGGTTCCCTCCCAGGTGGACCTGGACAGTGGTTCCCCCATGGCCACGCCCACACCCACGCGGCCCGGGCCGACCCCGAGTGACGAGGCGGTCCCGAGGCCCGAAGTGACCGACAGCCCCGCGGATGACGACGATGACGATGACCACCGAAGCCGACCCTCCGCAGACCACCCGGCCGGGGACGACGGAGCCGACGACGGAGCCGACGACGGCTGACGGACGGCGCCGGCGGGTCTCCGCCCGCGTCCGGATCGTGCTGTGGCTGCTGCTCGTCATGGCGGTTGCGCTGGCCTCGGTCGCCACGACCACGCGCTCGATCCTGCTGCGGGACGCACACCACCGGATCAACGGTCTGCTGGCCCAGGAGGCGGGCGAGTTCACCAACTTCGTGGACCGGGGCGTCGATCCGGCGACCGGCCGCCCGTTCAGCGATCCGGCCCGGCTGCTGCGGGTCTTCCTGGAGCGGCAGAACGCCGACCCCGACGAGGAACTGATCGGGCTGGTGGGCCGGTCGGGCCGCGGTCCCGCGCAGATCTTCCAGCCGCGTGACATTCCCGTCGCCGTGCCCCTGTACGAGGACGCCGGTGCCCGGCGCCGTATCTTCGAGGCGCCCGGCTCCACCGGCACCCTGCACCGGGCGTCGGGCGAGATCCGCTGGGCCAAGGTCGCCGTCGCCCGGCACGGCAGCGCACCGGACGCCGCGTTCGTCGTCGCCTTCCACCCCGAGCGCGAACGGCAGCGCGCGAACGCGGTGTTCCGCATACTGCTCGCGATCTCCGGAGTCGCCCTCGTACTGACCACCGGCATCGGCTGGGTCGTCGCCGGGCGGATCCTGAAGCCCGTACGGCTGGTCCGTACGGCTGCCGCGCAGCTCACCGAGCAGGACCTCACCCGGCGTATCCCGGTGCGCGGCCGGGACGACGTGGCCGCGCTCGCCGAGACGTTCAACGCGATGCTCGACCGGCTGGAGCGCGCCTTCGCGGCCCAGCGCGAGTTCGTCGACGACGCCGGGCACGAGCTGCGCACGCCGATCACCATCGTGCGCGGGCACCTGGAACTGATGGGCGACGACCCGGCCGAGCGTGAGGAGACCCTGCGTCTGGTCACCGACGAGCTGGACCGGATGAGCCGCATCGTGGAGGATCTGCTGCTCCTCGCCAAGGCCGAGCGTCCCGACTTCGTCACACCCGAGCCGGTCCAGCTGGCCGAGCTCACCGCCGACGTCTACGTCAAGGCCCGCACGCTCGGCGACCGCGACTGGCAGCTCGCCGAAGTCGCCGACCGCGAGGCCGAACTGGATCCCCAGCGCATCACGCAGGCGATGGTGCAGCTCGCGCAGAACGCCGTGCAGCACACCGCGCCCGGTCAGACCATCCGCATCGGCTCGCGCAGCGACGGCTCGCGCACGGAGCTGTACGTCGCCGACTCCGGACCCGGCGTCCAGTCGCAGGACACCGAGGTCATCTTCGAACGGTTCCGGCGCGGCACCGCCCGTCGCGGCGCCCGCGGCTCCGGTGCGGGGCTCGGACTGTCCATCGTCCGCGCGATCGCCGAGGCGCATGGCGGCCGCGTGCGCCTGCACGCCACCGAGGGCGGCGGCGCCACCTTCGTACTCACCCTGGAAGAGGCACGCCCGTGAACGGCACCCGGAAAGCGGCAGAGGTACGCACGTGAACCGCATTCTCATCGTCGAGGACGAGGAACGCATCGCCTCCTTCGTCGAGAAGGGCCTGCGCGCCAACGGCTTCACCACCACCGTCGTCGGGGACGGCGACACGGCCTACGAGTACGCCCTGACCGGCGGCTTCGACCTGGTCGTCCTCGACATCGGCCTGCCCGGCCGGGACGGCTTCACCGTCCTGCGCGAGCTGCGCGAAGCCCGGGTGACGGTGCCGGTGATCGTGCTGACCGCGCGGGACTCCGTACGTGACACCGTGGCCGGTCTGGAGGGCGGCGCCGACGACTGGATGACCAAGCCGTTCCGCTTCGAGGAGCTGCTCGCACGGGTGCGGCTCAGGCTGCGTACGGCGGCCAGGGCACCCGAGGTGACGGTGCTGCGCTCGGGCTCGCTCACCCTGGACCTGCGTACCCGCCGGGCCCGGGCGGGGGAGCGGACCGTCGATCTGACGGCCCGTGAATTCGTGCTGTTGGAGCTGTTCCTGAGGCATCCGGGGCAGGTCCTGTCCCGCGAGCAGATCCTGTCCCACGTGTGGGGGTACGACTTCGATCCCGGGTCCAACATCGTGGACGTGTACGTGCGGGCGCTGCGCAAGAAGCTGGGTGCGCAAGCGGTGGAGACGGTCCGCGGGATGGGGTACCGACTGCCGGTGTGAGGCCGGCGTGTGCGTGAAGTTTCCTTCATCCGAGGCTCATTGCTCACTCACCGGCCGCGTGAATTCTCGATGACGTGACCCTGAACCTCCGTCTGACCGCAGCACTGTGCGTGGCGCTGTCCCTGTGCGCGCTGCTCGCGGTCCCCGACAACTTCCCCGGCATGAGCGGGCAGGCCCGCCTCACCCTCGCCGTGTTCGCCCTGGCGACCTGCGCCTGGATCGGTACGCCGGTCGACGACACATACATCGCGCTCGGCGCCGGGCTCGCGCTGACGGTGACCGGGGTGATCAGCAGCGACACGCTGTTCGGCACCCTCGGTGACCCGACCGTGTGGCTGCTGATCTGTGCCTTCGTCCTGGCCGCCGCGGTGACCCGGACCGGGATCGCGGGCCGGGCGGCGGCGTTCCTGGTGGGCGGGGCGCGCACCGTGCGCCAGTTGGTGCACCTGACGACGGCGGCGCTGGTCGTCACGGCGTTCGCGGTGCCGGCCACGTCGGGCCGGGCCGCGCTCGCCCTGCCGGTGTTCCTCGCCCTCGCCAAGGCGCTCGCCGACCGCAGGCGCCTGGTCGTGATGCTGGCGTTGCTGTTCCCGACGGTGATCCTGCTGTCGGCGGTGGCGACGCTGATCGGTGCCGGAGCACACCTGATCACCGTGTCGGTGCTGTGGCAGACGGCCGGCGAGCGGATCGGCTTCACCCAGTGGCTGCTGCTCGGGCTGCCCCTGGCCGTGGCCTCCTCCCACCTGGCCGCCGAAGCCGTCCTGCTGACCACCACGCGGCGTGCGGACCGCAGGGCTGCCGTGCACATCACCGCCGAGGAGATCCAGGAGCACAGCAAGAGCCCGGTCACCGGCCCCTGGACACCGGCCGAGAAACGCTGTGCCCTGCTGCTGGGCACGGTGGTCGTCCTGTGGTGCAGCGAGCCGCTGCACCAAGTGCCGCCCGCGGTCGTCGCGTTGATCGGCGCGATCGTGGCGTCCTCGCCCGCCCTCGGCACCGTACGGCTGAAGGACGCTCTGAAGACGGTGCCCTGGTCACTGCTGCTGTTCATGGCCGCGACCATGGCCATGGGCGTGGCCCTCGCCGACTCGGGCGCGGCGCGGTGGGTGGTCTCCGGGCTGCCCGCGGATGTCACCCCGGTGGTGTTCCTGACCGTCGTGGTCGTGGTCAGCACGGCGGCCCATCTGGTGCTGCAGTCCCGCTCCGCCCGCTCCTCGGTGCTGGTCCCGCTGGTGGTGGCGGCCGCCGTCGGCGCCGGAGTCAACCCGGTCGCGGCCGCGCTCGCCTCCACCGCAGCCGCCGGGTTCTGCCACACGCTTCCGGCCTCCGCGAAGCCGGTCACCCTCTTCGCCGACATCCCCGGCACCCCCACCTACACCCCACGCGACCTGCTGCGCCTGTCCGCCGTCCTGGCACCGCTGACCGCCGCGCTCGTCCTGCTCTTCGCCGTCGCGGTGTGGCCGCTGCTCGGCGTCCCCGTCGTCCGTTAGGAGCTGGTCCCATGCTGACCCGTGTCGTCGTTGCCCCCAGCGGCTTCAAGGAGTCCCTGTCCGCCGAGGCCGCCGCCGACGCCATCGCGGCAGGCGTGTGCCGGGTCCTGCCGGACGCCTGGATCGACCGGATTCCCCTGGT
>NZ_JBQQCE010000027.1:0-38217 GCF_052245645.1 Streptomyces sp. KR55
GCTTCACGATCATCAAACCTACACACGCGTACGACCGCCCCCCGTACGTTCACCACACGTCACCCGACCGGGTGACGCCGTCACCGCGCACGCGGCACCGGCTCCGCCGGACACGGCACCCGGCCGCTTCGCGGCCGAGCACGCACGAGCGATACCGCGGCGCTCCGCGCCGCGACCACAAGGATGCGATTCCTCCCAGGACCGAACCCCTGGGATTCCTCGCAAGAACCTGCTGAAGAACGCCAAGTGCGCGAGCGGCACCTGCACCGGCACCATCACGGGCACGCACCTCAGGCTCATCGACTGGAACGGGAAGTTCCAGAGTGCGGACAAGGTGGTGAGCGCCCGGATCACGGGCGATATCGCAGTCCAGAAGGACGGGACGCTGACGTGGGCGTACGCCCCGGTCACACTGTCGTACACGACCGCGCTCACGGGCGCGTCCCCGACCTCGACGAAGCTGAGGATCGCCCGACTCACTCCGCGAGGGGGTCGCCGTACAACCAGCGCCCTCGTTCAGTGCGTCTCACAGGTGCGATGCACGCGGACGGGGGAGGTCGGTGCGATGTCCGGCAAAGGGATGCACGGTGCCGTGCGGGGCGTGCGGCGGTTCTTCTGGCTTCCCCGAGGGATGCCGCGCCACCCCGCCCCCGCAGTGCCACTGCTGTGGGTCTGGTTGTTCTGCCTGGCCGTGGGAGCCGGTGCCGCCGCCCTCGACTGGGACGAAGGGCCGTTCCTCATGATGCTCGGGACGGTGGGGTCCATGCTCGACGACGTGATCAAGGGCGTACGGCACCGCTGGCCGGCCTTCGTGTCCGCGCTGGCGGTCGGCTGGGCTGTCGACCGACTCGCGTATGCCGTGGCACCCGTCTCCGCATCGCCGTGGGGCGAGTACTCCGTCTACGCCGGCTGTACCCTGGCGGCCCTGACGACGTTCGTCGCGGTCAGCCGTCTGCCCCGGCCGGGCAGCTGAACCACTCGACCACTCCGGAGTCACCCAACCGCACCCCCACCTCGGGCCCGTCGCTCCAGCGGACCCGCACGTCCACCTCACCGTCCGTTCGCACGGACACCGTCTACTCCAGCGGAACGGGATCCTGCTCGGCCGTGAGCCGGGCCACAGCGACGAAGAGGGTCCCGCCCTCGCCCGTGACGCCGGTGAGATCGTCGGCGAGGCCGACGGCGGGCAGCAGTTCGGCCCGGACACCGTCCCGCTCGGCCCACCCGGTCACACACACTGGCGTCCCCGGCTCCGCCCCCGCCACCAAGAAGGCCCGCACCTCCACGGCCCCGCGCACGAGCACCACGCTGGTCACCCGCGCTCCCCCACCCGCCGTGTGCCGCGATGCCGCCCAGCCGTCGCCGACGCCAAGCGGTTCGATGCCGGTGCGGCCGGGGTCGTCGCCGACGATCAGGCTGTTGTCGTACGAGATCGACGGCTCCGTCACCGTGGAGTACGCGAGCCGCGTGTAGTACGGGTCGTAGCGGACGTCCTCGCTGCCGTGGTTGTGGAGGCGGACGACGCCGTCCGAACGTGTGGACTGGAGCAGCCAGTTGGGGGCGGCGATCGGGGTGACCGCGTCCGCGCGCTCCGCCGGGGCCGGTTCCTCGGTCGCCGTCCACACCTCGTGGTCCGGCGGCAGCAGCAGGCCGAGGAAGCCCTTGCTGGCCCAGTACGGGGAAGCGGGGCCCGAATAGCCTTGCAGTACGGCGGAGTTGGGGCCGTGCCAGCCCAGCGTCAGCAGGCCCCGTTCATCCACCGCGCCCCGCTCCAGGAAGTACCGCAGCGCCCCGGACGCCAGCCGCCGTGTCTCCCCCGGTGCCAGCGGCGTGTGGCCCGTCAGCGCGCCCAGCCACAGCGGGGCCGTGGTCGCGAAGCGGTACGTCAGAGAGCGGCCCTGGTGCATCGGGGCGCCGTCGGCGCCGAACAGGCGGGCGTAGTCGTCGAGGTGGCGGGAGAGCCGGCCGCCGTACAGGTCCAGCAGCCGGGTGTCGTCCGCCAGCCATGCGTGCAGCACCGGATACAGGTGCATCGCCCAGCCGTTGTAGTAGTCGAACTTGCGGCCGTCGCCGTCGGTGTACCAGCCGTCCCCGACGTACCACTGCTCGATCCGCTCCAGCCCCCGCTCGATCGCCTTCCCGGACGCCTCCGGCTCGTGGCCGATCTCCTGGAGGAAACCGGCGACCGTGACCGGGAACAGCTCCCAGTTGCAGGGCCAGGCCTCGGCTGTCAGCGCGTCGCCGAGCCAGGCCGCCGCCCGCTGTCGTACGCCGTCGTCCAGGCGGTCCCACAGCAGCGGCCTGGTCAGCCGTAGCGCAAGGGCGATGGAGGCCGCCTCGACGAGCGGCTGGCTGCGGTCCTCGATGCGGGGCCAGACGCCGCGGACTCCGGCGGCGAGTCCGTCGGCGTAGCGCTCGAGCGCGGTCTCGTCCCTGCGGAAGGCCGCGAGGAGCAGCGTACGGGCGTACCCCTCCAGGCCGTCGGAGAGGCGGCCCGACCAGCTCTGACGGTCACCGGGGAAGTGGTACAGGGCGTGGTCCTCGGTGGCGTACGGCGCCACGGCGGCGAGCAGGGCGTCCGCCGCCGCCGCCCAGTGGGCGCGGGTGTACCCGGTGTGCGGGCTCAGGGCGCGGTCGTCGGGGGGCAGATCCATGGGTAGCGGTTTCCTTCCAGCTGGTCCTGGGCCGCCCCGGTTCCGGTCGGGGCGGCCCAGGAGTTCATCCCACCCTCACCTCACTTTGCCCTCGGGCACCAGGTGCTGGGCGACGAGTTCATCACGGACCAGCTCGGCGTAGGCCGTGGCGCCGCGCACGGAGGTGTGGGTGTTGTCCCGTTTCTCGTTGTAGAGGTACAGCGCCTTGGAGGCCTCGACGCCCAGGGATTCCACCAGTGCTTTCGTCTTTGCCGTGAGGTCGATCAGGGGGACCTCGCGGTCGGCGGCGACCGAGCGGATGACGGCCGGGTGGTCGACGCCGAGGCCGTTGACGAGGAGGGCGGTGCCGTTGTTCAGGGTGCCGTCGGCGTTGAACCAGCGCCGCACGATGGGGGTGACGAGGACCGGACGGCCGCCCTCCGCGCGGACACCGTCCACGAGGGCCTCGAGGTTGGTCCGGTAGGTGGCCTCGTCGGTCGTCTTGTCGTTGTGGGCGAGCTGGACGAGCACGAGGTCGCCGCGGCGGATCTGCGGCTGGACGGTGGCCCAGAGCTTCGGGTTCTCCAGATACGTGACCGTGCTCTCGCCGGAGTCGGCGTAGTTCGCGACGGACACACCCTTGCGCAGGTACTGCGGCAGCTGCTGGCCCCAGCCGTAGTAGGGCTCGCCGGGCTGGTCGCAGACGGTGGAGTCGCCGACGAGGAAGATCTGCCGGGCGTGCCTGGCAGGGGTGACGCGGATGTCGGCGAGGGCGGGGGCTGTGCCGCCGAGCACCAGGTCGAGGCCGGCGACGCCGTCGGCTCCCGTCGGCTCACCCTCGGGTGTGCGGACGTTCACCGTGAAGCTGCGGGCGGCACGCTCACCGGCCGCGACGGCGGTCTCGGGGAGCAGGATGCGCCGGGTCTCGCCGCCGATGCTCGTGCTGGACGCCGTCTCGCCGCCGAGGAGCACCTGGACGTCGTACGTGCCGGGCGGGACGTCGAAGTGGCAGGCGGCGGCAGTGCAGTTCGCCGGTCCCGAGGGCGACTCGGGGGCTGCGTGGGCCGGTACGGCCGTCAGGCCGGCGCTCAGGGTGACCGCCGCCAGGACGGCGAGGTGGAAACGTCTCATGCGCGACTCCTCCGACAGGTCGACAAAGCCTGGCCGCTGGACGGTACCGCTCACGGCAAGCGCTTTCCAACCCTTGAGCTGATATTCGCAGGGCGAACAACGCTCTCTGAGCGAAAGCCCTTTCGCGAAATCGGTTCGACTGTCACCCTGCGATGCACCCGCACCCCCCACACCTCCCGAAGGAGGCACCCCCATGTCCGGATCCGTGAACCGACCGGTCCGACGCCGTACCTTCGTCCTCGGCGCCGCGGCCACCGCCGGCACGGCGGCGCTCGCCGGCCCGCTCGCCCGGTCGGCGTCCGCCGCTGCCTTCGGCTGGAGCGACGACGGCTCGAACTACGTCGTCGACACCGGCGCCGGCCTCGTCTTCAAGGTCAGCAAGACCAACGGTGATCTGACCTCGCTGGTCTACCGCGGCACCGAGTACCAGGGCTACGGCGGCATGAACTCGCACATCGAGTCCGGCCTCGGCAGCTCCACCGTGACGATCAGGCAGTCCGGTTCGACGATCCTGATCTCCGTCACGTACGGCACGCTCAGGCACTACTACGCGGCCCGCAGCGGCGAGAACAACATCTACCTGTGGACCGACAAGGCCGACACCTCGGTTTCGGCAACCCGTTACATCCTGCGGGTCAGAAAGGGCCTGTTCCTCAACGACGAGCCCGACTCCTACACCTACGCGCCCACCACCATCGAGGCCTCGGACGTGTTCGCGAAGTCCGACGGCCAGACCCGCTCCAAGCACTACTCGAAGCTCCGGGTGACGGACTACGACTACGTCGGCTGGACGGCGGGCGGCGTCGGCCTGTGGATCGTGCGCAGCAACCACGAGAAGGCCTCCGGCGGCCCGTTCTACCGCTCCCTGCTGCGGCATCAGAGCGCGGACGGCGGCGGTCTGTACGAGATCCTCTACTACGGCCAGAACCAGACGGAGGCCCAGCGCTTCGGTCTGCAGGGGCCGTACGTCATCGCCTTCACGGACGGCGGGGCACCGTCCTCGGCGTTGTTCCCGGGCACGCTGACCACCCCGTGGGCGGATTCGCTCGGCATCTCCGGGTACGTGGGCGCCGACGGCCGGGGTCGGGTGGCGGGCGTGGGCATCAGCGGGCGCAACACGGCGTACCCGTACACGGTGGGTCTGGCCAACTCGGCGGCGCAGTACTGGGGTTCGGCCCGCGCCTCGGACGGCTACTTCTCCATCGGCGGGGTCCTTCCGGGGACATACACCCTGACCGTCTTCAAGGACGAACTCGCCGTGTACACCTCGTCGGTGACCGTGAGCGCGGGCGCGACGACGACTCTCAACACGATCGCGATCCCGTCGTCGAACGATCCCGGTAACGCGAGCGCGATCTGGCGGATCGGCGACTGGAACGGCACACCCAGCGGCTTCAAGAACGCGGACCTGATGACGTACGCGCACCCGTCCGACGTCCGGGCCGCCCCCTGGACCGGCAACGTGGTGATCGGCAGTGGCAGCGAGACGTCCGCCTTCCCCTGCTACCTGTGGAAGGACGTCAACAGCGGGCTGATCGTGTACTTCCGGCTGACGGCCGCGCAGGCCGCCGCCGCACACACCCTGCGGATCGGCGTGACGACGGCCTACGCCAACGGCCGGCCGCAGGTCGTCGTCAACGACACCTGGACGTCGGCGATCCCCTCGCCGCCCACCCAGCCGAACACGCGGTCCCTGACCAACGGCTCGTACCGGGGCAACAACCACACGTTCACCTACAGCGTGCCGGCGTCCGCCTGGCTGACGGACACCGGCGCGTACAACACGCTGAGGATCCATGTGGTGAGCGGCTCGGGGGCGACCGGCTATCTCAGCGCGGGCACGTCGATCGACGCGATCGATCTGCTGTCCTGATCCCACGGTGGATCATGTCCCGCGCGTCCACTGCTGGTTGGTGCCTCCGTTGCAGGTGTACGTGATGAGCGCGGCGGAGTTGGCGGTGGACGCGCCGGACACGTCCAGGCACTCGCCGGTCGCGCGGGACCTGACGTTCACATAGCTGCCCGTGGTGGTGAGCGACCACTGCTGGCTGGTGGCCGACGCGTTGCAGTTCTCCTGGGTGACCGTGCTCGCATTCTCCTGCACGCACAGGGAGCTGTTGCGCACCATCAGCTGGTAGTAACCGCTTCCGACGGACTTGAACCAGTACTTCTGGTTGTTGCCGCCGTTGCAGTCGTACTGCTTGATCTGGGCACCCTGCCACAGCGACTGGCCGGTCACGTCGGCGCACCTGGAGCTGTGCCGGGCGATCAGCGTGTTGTACGTGGCACTCGTCCCGCTGATCGTCCCGGCCGCCGCGTCGATCGTGACCTCCGGGGACCAGGACATCGACATGGAGGTCGAGGTGGGGAAGGTCAGCGGCAGCCAGACGTAGCGGGAGTCGTTGACGGTCCCGCCGAAGGAGTTGCCCCAGCGGTCGCCCAGGTACAGGTACGAGGTGCCCGAACTGCCCTGCACCGGAAGGACGTACGTGGTCTGGGAGCCGTATGCCGTCGAGTCGCCGACGTTCGTCATCGCCGACCAGGGGCCCGTGAGGTTGGTGGCCGTCGCGTACTGCTGCTGGTTGGGGCTCCAGCCGGTAGCGCCCGACGTCAGCATGAAGTACACCCCGTTGCGCTTGAACAGCGCCGGGGCCTCGCGGTGTCCGCCGTGCCAGGGGTCGGCGACCAGGGCGGCGATGCCGGTGTAGTCGCTGGTCAGGCGGTAGATGTGCAGGTCGTAGTTCTCGCGGGCGGCGGAGACCATGTAACCGGTTCCGTCGGTGTCGACGAAGACCGTGATGTCCCGGGACATGTGCTGGCCGAGCGGGCGGAAGCTGCCCTGCCAGGTGTAGTTTCCGTCGACCGTGTCCGAGACGGCGACGGCCGCGCGGGCCTCGCTGTAGTCGGAACCGTTTTCCTTGTGCATCCACATCACGAACTTGCCGGTGGACGCGTTGTACATGACCTTCGGCCGCTCGATGTTGGCGGTGGCCAGTTCCGGATCGCTCGCCTCGGTCAGGACGTGGTTGCGGAACTCCCAGTTCTTCAGGTCCGTGGAGCGGTAGGCGTCCACGTAACGGAACGTATTGTCGGCGTTGCGGTGCTCGCCGAACCAGTAGTAGTAGGAGCCGACCTTGATGACACCGCCGCCGTGGGCGTGCACGGGGTTGCCGGAGGTGTCCGTGAACTGGGTGCCGTTGGTGATGGTCTGGGGTGCGGCGCTCGCCGGGGTGGCGGTGACCAGGGCACCGGCGAGCGCACAGCACAGCGCCAGGAGGATCGCGTACGCGCGTCTCATCTCACGCCCCCTGCCGCAGCGGTGTCGGCGACGGGAACGCCGAAGTCGGGGGTGCCGTCCGGCTTCCAGCCGAGGGGCTGGACGCGGGTGTGGCGGTTGGGGTCGTTGAGCGGGTCGCCGTTGATCTCCTTGTACTGGCGGGCGTGGTAGACGAGGACGTCGGTGCGGCCGTCCTCGGCGACCGTGAAGCAGTTGTGGCCCGGGCCGTACTGCTTGGTGGTGTCGTTGCTGGTGAAGACCGGGGTCGGGGACTTCGACCAGTTGGCGGGGTTCATGAGGTCGCTGTCGGCGGGGGCGGTGAGCAGGCCCATGCAGTAGTTGTGGTCGGTGGCGCTCGCCGAGTACGTCATGAAGACGCGGCCGTTGCGCTGGAGGACGTATGCGCCCTCGTTGACCTTGTAGCCGATGCACTCCCAGTCGTACTCGGGGGTCGAGAGCCGGACCTGGGGGCCCGTCAGGGTCCAGGGGTTCGCCATCCTGCTCAGCCACAGGGCGGTGTTGTTGTCCATGCCGGGCTCGTGCTGGGCCCAGGCGAGGTAGCGGGTGCCGCGGTGGGTGAAGGTGGTCGCGTCCAGGGAGAAGGTCTCCCACGCCGTCTTGATCTGGCCCTTCTCGACCCAGGTGCCGCGGAAGGGGTTGGGGTGGGAGTTCTCCAGCACCCAGATGCGGATCTGCCACACGTCCTCGGCGGGCGCGGCGGCGAAGTAGATGTACCACTTGCCGTCGATCCGGTGCATCTCCGGCGCCCAGATGTGGGCGCCCATGTCGCCGGTCGGGTGCGCCCGCCAGATGACGGACTCGGCGGCGGTCGTGAGGCCGTTCAGGGTGCGGGAGCGGCGCAGGATGATGCGGTCGTACTCGGGGGCGGTGGCGGTGAAGTAGTAGAAGCCGTCGGTGTGGCGGGTGATGTGCGGGTCGGCGCGATGGGGGACGAGGGGGTTCACGTAGGGGCCTGCTGCCTTCGGTTTCGCGGTGGGGGTGGCTGCCAGGGCCGTTGCGGGTGCGGCGGCCAGGGCGCCTGCAGCCAGGGCGGCACCCTTCAGCACCAGTCGGCGGTCGGGGGTGGGGGGCAGGTCGTCGGCGCGGCTCATGCGGACTGCCTCTCGGTCGTCTCTCGGCTCTCAGCTCTCGACTCTCGGTTCGAAATTTCGTACTACATCTGTCATTCCGAACGCCGAAAAGGTAGAGGCGTGTTACGAGGAGGTCAACGGGTCCGGCGGGACAAAAGAAGGGCGGAGATCGAAACGCAGATTTCTGTTATCGGCCGCCGGCTCCGTACGTCTCCCCCACGTGCGCAGCCAACTCCCCAGGTCAGCAGCGGCCGCCGGCGCCCTCGCGGCGGTCGCCCTCATGGTCACCGCTCCCCCTTCTTTTGCCGCGGTTCACCTCCGGGGCGCTTCAGCCGGTGGCGAAAGCCGCCGGCCCCCGGGACGCCACCGCGGACGTGCTCGCGGACCGGGACGTCACGCTCACCGGCGACACGGTCGTCACCGTCCCGTCCGAGACGACGGCGTACGACGGCGTCTTCCGCGGCGAGGGCACGCTCACCGTGCGCGGCAGCGGAACGCTGATCCTCACCAAGGACAGTGACTTCACGCTGCCCGAGTCCCGGCGGCGGCAGAAGGTGAGCGTCCTCGGCGGCAACCACCCGTATGTCACCACGACCGGCCTGATCGGCCACTTCCCGTACAACACGCCCGCGTTCCGGCTCAACCAGGACAACATCCGGGTCGACGGCACCCTGCGCCTGTCCCTGAAGAGCGCCTACAACCTGGGCACCATCAGCGGCACCGGGCTGATCACCCAGCCGAGGTTCCTCTGGGGCACCTGGGACCTGTCGGGTACCCACCCCTTCTCCGGGGTGATCGACAACGGTACGCAGGTCAACGCCGGACGGCCGGAGTTCGCGACGTCGCTGCCGAACGTGCGCAAGATCCTCAACCAGGGCACGTACACCGTGGACACCCCGCTGGGCCGGACGGTCACCATGGGGATGGACTTCTACCAGCGCGAGTACGGCAGCGACATCAACGTCCAGTCGCGGCCCGGCAGCAAGGTCGTGCTCACCGGCCAGTACAGCTGGTCGGACCAGGGCGGCGACACCGATCCCTCGCTCAGCGATCCCGCGCTGAACTGGACGCCCGCGCGCAAGAACGTCAACAAGCGCGGCACCAACATCAAGGGCGCGAACGTGCAGTGGGGAGACGGCACGACGAACAAGATCTTCATGCCGGGGACCGCCGAGACGGTCTACATCAACCTGCTGGCGGCTCGGTCGCGTTCCCTGCTCACCTTCGACTACAACGGGTCGGTGACGCTGGGCGCCCCCATCGGCGGCGGCCGCTTCCACGACACCCTTGCCGCACCCGGCGCCGGGGACGTCGTCATCGCGGGGACGCGCGGGAACGACGTGACCTTCGCGGCGAAGCAGTACTACGACGGCTCGACCACCGTCGAGAAGGGCGCGGTGCTACGGCTGGGGTCGGCGCAGGGCGACGGCTCGCTGTGGATGGACGGCGACCTGTGCCGGGTGGTGAACGACGGCACGCTCGTGGTGCGGAACGCGTCGACGCCGATCTCGCTGTCCCGGGTCAGCGGCTCCGGGGCGTTCGTGCAGTCGGGCGCGGCGACCACGATGCTGGCCGGGAACGGGGTGACGTACACCGGCACGACGACGGTCAGGAAGGGCACGCTGGCGCTGCGCTCGGGGGCCACGCTCACCCGCAGCAGGGCGATCCGGCTGACGTCGGCGGGCGCGCGGCTGGACGTCGGTGCCTCGGGGCTGCGGGTGACGACCACACTCACCGGCAAGGGCACCGTGAAGGGGGCGGTGACCAACGAGGGCGTGGTCGCGGGCGGGCTCACGGTGACCGGAGGCTTCACGCAGCGCGCGGACGGTCAACTGGTCCTCGGGGACACGCCGTTGAAGGTGAGCGGGGGTGCGGTGCGACTGGCCGGTGACCTCGACCTGTCCGCCGCCGGGAACGACCCGGACCGCGAGATCACCGTCCTCGACAACAAGGGCCGGGGGGCGACGAAGGGCGCCTTCAAGGGCCTGCTCGAGGGCGCCGAGGTGAAGCTCGCCGACACCGTCCACCGCATCACCTACCGGGGCGGCGACGGCAACGACGTCGTCCTCACCGCCGCCGCCGAGAGCCCGTCGGCGTCCCCGGCCCACGCTCCGGCATCCGGCGCGTCGACGCCGGGCACGCGCAGCGCGAGCACCGCCGACGACTCCGGGCTGGGCTGGTGGCCGTACGTCCTCGCCGCCGGGCTGCTGGGCGGGCTCCTGATCCCGGCGACGCGGCGCACCCGCCGCGGACGGCGGCGCGGCGGACGGCACGCCGCCCACGGGTGACCCCTGGTCCGCGTCGACCGGTCGGTGGTGTGCAGGGGGCATCACCGGCCGGCCGACGCCTGGCATGTCACATGCTGGGCAGCCTGTACGCGTACTGGACACAACCGGCTGCCGTCCACCCCGTCGACTAACGTCGTGACATGACCGGCAACACCCCCGAAACCCCGCTCAGCCTCGCAGACGCCCTCGCCGCCGGCACCATCGTGCTCGACGGCGGCATGTCCAACCAGCTCGAGTCGGCCGGGCACGACCTGAGCGACGAGCTGTGGTCGGCGCGGCTGCTCGCCGAGCGGCCCGAGGCGATCACCGAGGCGCACCTCGCCTACTTCGAGGCGGGCGCGGACGTGGCGATCACCGCCAGCTACCAGGCCACCTTCGAGGGATTCGGCAAGCGTGGGATCGGCCGCGAGCGGGCGGCCGAACTCATCGGCCTGAGCGTGGAGTTGGCGCGCGAGGCGGCGCGCCGGGCACGCGCCGCGCGCCCGCTGTGGGTGGCGGCGTCCGTCGGCCCGTACTGGGCGATGCTCGCGGACGGCTCCGAGTACCGGGGCCGTTACGGGCTCACGGTCGACGAACTGGAGCGCTTCCACCGGCCCCGCATGGAGGTGCTGGCCGCCGCCGGGCCCGACGTGCTCGCTCTGGAGACGGTCCCCGACGCCGACGAGGCGACGGCCCTGCTGCGGGCGGTGCACGGACTCGGGGTGCCGGCCTGGCTGTCGTACACCGTGGCCGGAGACCGCACCCGCGCCGGGCAGCCGCTGGAGGAGGCCTTCGCCCCGGCCGCCGACGTGGACGAGGTGATCGCGGTGGGCGTGAACTGCTGCGCCCCCGAGGACGTGGACGCCGCGGTGGAGACGGCGGCGCGGGTGACCGGCAAGCCGGTGGTCGTCTACCCCAACAGCGGCGAGACCTGGGACGCGGAGGCCCGTGCCTGGAGCGGCCGTTCCACCTTCACCCCGGAACAGGTCGAAGGCTGGCGCTCCGCAGGGGCCCGGCTGATCGGCGGGTGCTGCCGGGTGGGACCGGAGGCGATCACGTCCATCGCGCGCACGCTGACGGTCTGACCGGCGGTTCGTCGGCCGTCGGCAGCCTGGCCCTTCCCCCTCCCGCCGCTCACCTCGTCCTCGCCCCTCCGCGCTGCTAGCCTCACCGCACCGGGAACCGGTTTCCATCGTTGTTGCCGCAGTTCCCGGAGGGGGCGCAGGGATCGGGGAGAGGGGCGGGGTGAGTATGACGCGCAAGAGTGGGAGCGCGAGCCGGAGCACGATCCGGGACGTGGCGTTGCGGGCGGGGGTGTCCGCGTCGACGGTGTCGCGTGTGCTCGGCGGGGCGTACCCGGTGAGTTCGGCGACCCGTACGCGTGTGATGCGGGCCGTGCGCGACCTGGATTACGTCGCCGACGCGCGCGCCAAGGCGGTCGCGGGCGTCGGGACGCCCACGCTGGCGTTCGTCCTGGAGGACATCACCGGTCCGTCGTTCGCGCACATGGCGCACGGCGTGGAGCGCGAGGCGACCCGGCTCGGTCATCTGTGTCTGGTGTGCAGCACGAAGGGCGACGTCCAGCACGAGCTGGACTTCGTGGAGATGATGCGTGCCCAGCGGGCCGCCGCGGTGATCCTGGTGGGCGGCGGCGCCGACACCCCGGAGTACCGCGAACGCACCCGCCGGATGGCCGACTCACTGGCGTCGGCGGGTTCCCGGCTCGTGCTGTGCGGCCGCCCGCCGCTGGGCCCGGGGGCGCCGGTCACGGTCATCGAGTACGACAACGAGGGCGGCGCCTACGCCCTGGTCGCGCACGTCCTGGCCCAGGGCCACCGGCGGATCCTCTTCCTCGGCGGCAAACCCGACCACAGCACCGCACTGGGCCGCGAACGCGGCTACCTCGCCGCCCACCGCGCCCGCGGCGTCGATCCCGATCCGGCCCTGCTCCTGCACGGCGACTTCACCCGCGACTCCGGACACCAGCTGATGCGCCAAGCCCTCGCGGAGGGGCTGGAGTTCACCGCGGTGGTCGCCGCCACCGACATGGTCGCGGCGGGCGCACTCACCGCCCTGCACGAGGCGGGCCTCGACGTCCCCGGCGATGTTTCGCTGGCCGGTTACGACGACATTCCCTTCGCCCGCGACCTGCACCCCGCCCTGACGACGGTGCACGTCCCCTACGAGGAACTGGGCCGCCTCGCGGTCCGCACCGCCCTCGGCCACACCGCGGACGCCCCGGCCGAGCACCTGCTGCTGGGCACGCACGTCGTGGTGCGGGACTCGGTGCGGGCGACGGGGTGAAGCCCCCGTCGCCCGAAGTCCGGCCCCGCGTCACTGCCGACGGACGCCGCCGGAGCGACGGAGCAGGCGTGCGACCGACCGCAGTTCCGCACGGCGCGCAGCCGCACCGTCGGCAGGGACCGCCGGGGACGCGGATTCCCGAGCCGTGGCGTCGGCCGCCCACAGGGCCAGCTCGCGGTCGCGCGGGCCGTACACGGTGTACGGCTCTCTCAGCGCCCTCTGCTCGCCCGACGCCCCCCGATCACCGGCCTCCGCCGGCTCGGCTTCGCCGAAGATCCGCACCGGATGGGTGGCGTCCCACGCCTCCCAGCCCGGGTCGCCGTCGGCCGCGAAGCGCACCCACGCCGTGTGCATCGCGTCGGCCAGCTCGGTCGGCGCACCCCAGCCCGCCAGCTTGGCCGCCTCGGGCACCTCGCCGGTGTCGAAGACGAACCCGAGTTCCAGGGCGTGGCAGGCGCCGAGGCCGGGCAGCAGGGAGGGCCAGGCGAACTCGTAGACGTACGACGATCCGGGGCGGGCGTCGGCCAGGCGGTGCAGCGGAATGCGCAGCAGGTGGTCGGTGACCAGCTGGCCGACGATCTCCGCGGTGCCGGCCTCGGGGTGCAGGGCACGGTAGCCGCGCGGGACCTCGTGGCCGCAGTGGCAGCGGGCCATGGCCCCGGCCAGGGCGACCGGGCCGAGCCGGTCGACGCGCTCCAGCAGCCCGCCGGGCACGAGCCACAGCCGGTACTCGTCGCGGGTCCAGCCCATGAGCAGGTCCACGCCCTCGGCGACCCGGCCCTCGACCAGGGCCTCCAGTGGATCGTGGTGTACGATGTCGTCGTCGACGACGATCCCGAAGGCCGGCCCGCCCAGCACAGGGCTGCTGAGCCGGCCCACCTCGGCCTGGGTGCGCAGCAGCAGGTCGCGGTCGACGGCGGCGAAGGCCTCGGCGGTCGCGGGCACCTTCAGCCGGGTCGCCATCCGGCGCACCATCCGCCGTACCTTGTCCCGCTCGGCCGCCTCGGGCGGCCCGCTCTGCAGGACCGCGCGCCGGAACAGGCCCTGGGCCTGCGGGGCGGCGATCAGGGCACCGATGCTGATCGCGCCCGCCGACTGTCCGCAGAGGGTCACCCGGTCGGGGTCACCGCCGAAGGCCTCGATCGACTCGTGCACCCAGCGCAGGGCGGCGAGCTGGTCGCGCAGACCGGGATTGGCGGGGGCGTCGGGAAACAGTCCGTAGCCCTCCACTCCGAGCCGGTAGTTGAGGGAGACGAGGACGATCCCGGCGCGGGCGAAGGTGCGTCCGTCGTACACGGGCACACACGACGAACCCCTGGTGAGGGCCCCGCCGTGCAGCCACACCAGGACCGGGAGCCGGGCGCCGGGGCCCGGCTCGGGGGTCCACACGTTCAGGTTGAGGCAGTCGTCCCCGGGCACGACCGGGTCCGAAAGATACTGGGCGAACGCCTCCGAGTACGGCGGTTTCGGCGGCGTCGGCCCGAAGGCGCCCGCGTCCCGCACACCGTCCCAGGGCTCGGGAGGCACCGGGGGCCGGAACCGGCGCGGCCCGAAGGGGGGTGCGGCGTACGGGATGCCGCGGAACACCGCGACGGAATGTTCGTACCGGCCGCGTACCGCCCCGTACGGCGTGCTCACCACGGGGCCCGTCAGGTCTGCTGCGGTCATCCGCCCACCAGCCCTTCGCCGTGCTCGTGCACCGTTCACATCAGAGCATCACATCGCTCGGAGGTATTCCGGTGCACGAGCCGGTTCAGCGCCTATTTGGCGTACATCAGCGTGCCGAAGCCGAGCTGGTCATAGCCTCCGCTGGTCGATCCGTAGTCCCCGCCGCCGCCCTCGGGGGCGACCGAGAAGCACATCTGGGAGATGTACCTGTCGTCGAGGTACAGGCGCCGGTTGTAGTGGTAGTGGAGCATCGCCCACACCGGGCGGACCTGGCCGCGTGAGGCGGCGGAGATGGCCGTGTGCTCCTGGTAGGCGCAGTTCTGGCCGGTGCCCCAGCTGTAGGTGGTGAAGGGCACGTCCTGGCCGAGGTTGTACTTGGCGACGTACTGGGCGGCCTTCATGAACCGCCGGCCGTCGTAGGAGTACAGGTCCTCGCCCTGGTTCCAGGCCATCTCGCAGATCGCGCCCATCTGGCCCATGCCCATGACGGTGTGCCCCTGGTCGCGGCCGGACTCCTGCCACTGGCCCAGCGCGTAGCCGTCCGCGTCGGTGTGCAGGAACGGGACGGCGTGCCTGATGGAGCCGTTGCCCGCGCCGGACTTGAAGTACGTGACGGCCTGGTCGTACTTGGCGGCGTCCTCGTTGAGGATCCCGATGGCCAGGATGGAGGCCATGTTGCACAGGTCCCAGTTGGCCCAGTAGTTGGTGATGCAGGCGTCGTTGTGGTTGAGGAGGAACTGGTTGTTGAGCGGGTAGAAGACCCTGGCCATCATGTCCTGGGCGGCGGCGAGGTCGAACGCGTCGTAGTCCCGCATCAGCTCGCACGCGTTCGCGAACTCCCAGCCGTAGATGCCGGCGGCGAGGAACCGGTCCGCGTTGCCGGTGACCGACGTCAGGGTCCGCGACCAGGCGTTGAGGATGTTCGCGGCGCACTGTGCGTTCGCCTCGGTGCCGCCGACGTGCCAGCGCAGCGCGTTCTGGTAGGCGGCGGCGATGTCGTTGTAGAGGATGCCGTAGTTCTGGCCGGTCCCGCCGCGGATGATGGTCGCCTGCGGGTTGGGCGTCCAGGTCGACTGGGAGTGGGGGTTGGCGACCAGCCGGTTCCAGCCGGACAGCCAGGGGTCGTTGCCGGCGGCCACACGGACCCGGGCGCGGTTGATGTCGCCCCAGTTGTGCAGCATGCCGGGGTGGGTCCAGGTCGCCGGGGCCGCGCTCGCCGTTGAGGCGGTGGCGGACGCGCCGACGGCGAGGGCTGCGGTGAGGCCGCCGGCGGTCTTCAGCAGACCGCGGCGGCTCAGCGCACTGTTGTGGAGGTGCTGGTGGGGGGAAGTGCGGCTCATTGCAGTGCAGCTCCAATCCAATGGCGATTACATGGCGGTGATGCTCACCTCGTCGAACTCGGTGGTGCTGCGGACCAGAGGGCTGCGGGAGCAGACCACGAGGCCCACGTAGTAGGGGGCGTCGCCGAAGCCGGGGATCTCTCCCTCGGCGAGGGGGGTCCAGCTGACGCCGTCATCGGTGGACAGGGCTGCGGTGAAGGCGGTCCCGGTGCGCTTCAGCCGCAGCAGGCTGGGGAGTTGGGCCGTGCCGTTGCCGGTGAACGTCGACCGGCCGGCCACGGTGGTGCGCAGCATGAGCTGCGCGGTGGTTCCACCGGAGACGATCGCCCCGGCGGCCTGGTCGAACGGCGACAGGGACTTGGCCATCAGCAGGCCCACCCGGTCGGCACTCGCGCCCGTGCGGGAGACGAGCCGGGCGGTGATCTCGCAGTCGCCGGTGACCGGGCGGCGCACGAACTGGCCTGTCATTCCCTGGTTGTTGATGGTCAGATCGGTTCCGGCACCGCGCACCACGAAGGTCCCGTCTTCGTATGCGGTGCTGCCGGGGGTGCGGATGTACACCACGCCGTAGGCGCCGAGTTCGCGCTCGTCGAGTACGACGTCGCCGAGGTCGCCGTACGTCCAGGGGCTGGGCGGTGGGGTGCCGACGGTGAGCGTGAGGGTGGAGGTCGCGGTGCCCGCCGCGTTGGCCGCGGTGGTCGTGACCCTGAACTCTCCCTTCTCGGTGGGCGTTCCGTGGACGAGGCCGGTGCGCGGGTCGAGGTGCAGGCCGTCGGGCAGGCCGCGCGCGGCGAAGCGTACGGGCTGGTGCGCGGCCCGCAGCAGATGACGGAACTCGTCGCCCCGGTTCGCGAACGCGGTGTCCTGGGAGACGAACTCCGGCTTGGCGGGGGTCGGCATCTCGGCGTGCGCCGGAGCCGAACGCGGGCCGCGTCCATCGGAGTTGGTCTTGACGACGGCGTAGTGATACGTCGTGCCGGGTCTGCCGGTGGCGTCCGCGTACCGGATGCGGGTGCCGAAGCCGACCGGGCCGACACCGTTCGCCAGCGTCGTGTACGGGCCTGCCGCGTCCGTGGCCCGCAGCACCGTGTACGTGGCCGAGAGGTCCGGGTCGCTCCAGCTGAGCTCGACGGCGTCGGCGCCGGTGGCCGCCAGCAGGTCGGTGGCGGTGCGCGTGGGGCGTGGCGTGTGCCAGACCTCGCCGGTGGCCGACGACGTCACGCTGACGTTGTCGAAGGCGCCGGTGCCGGTCTCGGCGTACGCCTCGTCGACGCCCAGGCAGGAGGTGAGGACGAGACCCGCGTACGTTGCGCGCCCCAACTCGACCTCGGTGGAGCCGACTTCGGTCCATCGGATGCCGTCCGGGGAGAGGGACCCGGTGCAGCGTCGTCCCTTGCGCTCCACGCGCACCCAGTACGGCATCCGCAGCCGGTAGCCGTCGCCGGCGCCCTCGACGTACGGCGCCTGGAGGGGGGTCGCCGACTCGGGCAGCGTGCCGAGGTCGGAGATCGGGAACGCCGCGGCGCTGGTGATCGCCTGCTGCTGGGACGGCGGCACGGGCGTGCTGCCGGTGCCGGAGACGGATGCCCCGGCCGACGGGCGGACGCTCCACACGCCGCTCCAGGTGTGCAGCGGCAGCCCCTGGATCAGCATCGAGGCGTGCGCGGCGTCCGGGTCGAGGGAGTCGCGGACGGTGACGCCGATCTTGGAGTACTGGGAGCTGAGCGGGAACACGATCCGCGCGGTGACGACGCCGTCGCCGTACAGCGGCAGGTGGGCCAGCCGGTAGGTGTCCGCGGTGCCGCTCGCCTCCAGCACGAAGCGCTCGCCGTCGAAGGATGCGGAGCCCGGGATCTTCACGTTCCCCACGTCCCGGGTCGACCAGGGCTCGGGGAGACCTGCGGTCGCCGCGGTCCAGGTGGAAGCCGCGCTCGAGCCGAGGGAGTTGGTGGCGGTGACCGTGTAGTAGTACGTCCGGCCGGGGCGGACGTCGTGGTCGGTGAACCGCACCCCCTCGATCCCGGACGCGAGCCGCTCGTACGGCCCGTCCGGGCCGGTCGCCCGCCGGACCGTGTAGCCGGTCGCCCACGCGGACGGCAGCCAGGACACGGTGACGGCGTGGTCGTCGCCGACCGCGGTGATCCCGGCGGGTGCCGTCGGCGCGGCGGGTGAGGCGGTCTCCGTCCCGGCGTAGGTGAGCGTGCCCCAGCCCGGGTGGTCCTCCTGGTAGCCCTCCACCACGCGTGCTCCGTCCGTGCCCCGGAAGATGACCTTCTCGGTGTAGGGGGCGGGCTTGCCGAGGCGTCCCGCGTAGTGCGCGTACGCCATCTCCCACAGCGGCCGGATCGCTCCGCGCTGCCGGTCGGAGACGGTCAGCTTGATGTACTTGCCGGTGCGGTCGAGGTCGGGGGTGAACGGTACGGAGTTGTCACCCAGGTTGTAGCGGGCGAAGTACTCGAAGTTGGCCAGGATCCGGTCGTCGGCAAAGCCGTACAGGTCCACGCCCTGCTGCCAGGCGACCTCGGCCGCGTCCGCCAGCAGGCCGACGGCGAGCTGTTCGTGGGCCTGGTCGCGGCCGGACTCCTGGCCCTGGCCGGCGGCGGTGACGATGCGGTGCAGCACCGAGCCGTTGCCGGAACCGGCGGCCGCGAACCGCAGGGCGTCCTCGAACATCACCCGGTTGTCGCAGAACACGGCGATGGCGAGGATGGTGCGCAGCGCGGCGATGTCCCAGTTGCCGTTGGCGTACAGGCAGTAGCCGGACAGGGCCGGATACCAGACGTCGGTGAAGGAGCGCTCGCAGCGCAGCACGGACTCCCGGGACCAGCCGTCGTAGCCGCTGTGCCGCAGGATCTCGGCGGCGTTGACGAACTTGAAGCCCTGGATCCCGGCGCCGAGCTGTCCGTCGGCGCCGGTGATGCCGGTGAGGGAGGAGGCCCAGACGTCGAGGATGTCGCGGGCCTTGTCGGCGTGGCGTACGTCGCCGGTGACCGCCCACATCAGGGCGTTCTGGTAGGCGGCGGCCGCGTCGGTGACGGCCTGGCTGGTGTTGTCGGTGGGGCCGCGGCCCCAGGTGGTGATCTGTCCGGTGTTGCGGACGGCGTAGGTGTGCTGGGAACGGAAGTCGGCGGCCATCGCGGCGAAGCCGGAGGCGATCGGATCGCGTCCTTGGGCCACTGCGGACTTCATCCGGGCCAGGTCGGCCCGGGAGTGCAGCAGACCGGGGTGTGCGAAGGCGAACGCCGCTTCGGCGGCCTGGGCCCACGCGGGCGTGGCGAATGCGGACAGCAGTCCGGCTCCGGCCACACCCGCGAGACCAGCCGCGCCGATGAACGTCCGTCGGCTGAGGGAATGCACGGATTACTCCTGGCTTACGGGTGCTGCACGGTGAGCGTGAGGGTCTTGGTCGCCGTGCCCACGGTGTTGGTGGCGGAGACGGTGACCGTGTAGGTGCCGGGGACCTGCGGGGTGCCGGAGATCTGGCCGGTCTTCTCGTCGATCTCGAGGCCCTTGGGCAGCCCCTCGGCGCCGAACGACGTCGGCAGCGCGGTCGCGGTGACGAGGTGGTTGAAGGCCTGGCGCGCGGTGGCCGTGGCATCGCCGGCGCTGGTGATCTCCGGGGCGACCGTGGCGGCCGCCGTGGCGGAGTCCAGGAAGCGGAGGTTCTGCACATGTTCGTTGGCGAACGCCGGAACCATGTCGGTGGTCAGGTACCAGCCGGGCTTGCGCATCTTGTCGTGGACGACCGTGCCGTTGACCGCCAGGTTCTGGAAGGTGAGGTTCTTGATGGGGCGGTCGGCGTCGTAGCCGGTCAGGATCGCCATGCCGGCGTGCGTGCCGTCGTACGTCAGGTTCCGGACGTACACGTCCTCGATGCCCCGGCCGGGCGCGGCGTTGTACCGGTTCTTCATGACCCGCATGTTGAACAGCTGGCCCCAGGTGAAGTCCTCCACCCGGACGTCCTGGATGCGCACGTTCCGGATGAGGTTGCTGTCGCCGGGGTTCAGGGCGAAGCAGCCCTGGTAGAGGACCTGCGGCTCGCGGTGCTGGAGGACGTCGATGTTGCTGAAGACGATGTTCTCGATCGTCTCGGGCTTGTCCGGGTTGCCGTGCGTGCCCATGTTCACCGGGTGCGCGACGTCGGCCCACAGGGTGGAGTTGCGGACGGTGACGTTGCGGCAGTCGCCGTAGTAGTCCCAGCGGTGGGCGTAGATGGCGATGCAGTCGTCGCTGTTGCGCATCCAGACGCCCTCGATCAGGACGTCCTCGCTGCTGAACACGTCGATGCCGTCGCCCCACTGGCCGTTGCTGTAGGAGTGCAGGTTGCGGACGGTGACCTGCTTGGACTGGCCGATGGTGCAGGAGTAGCCGGTCTTGGGATTGAGGGCGAGGATGCCGTCGATCTCGATGTTCTTGGAGAACTGCACCAGCGTGGCGGCGTCCGAGTCCCAGATGATGCCCCGGCCGAGCAGGCGGGCGTTCTCCACATTGACGAACTCCACCCGGGCCTTGAGCACCGCGCCGCCGGCCAGGTACACCGTCTTGCCGCTGGGCACCTTCACCACGCCGCCCGAGGGGGTGTGCAGACCCGGGCCGAAGTAGATGACGTCGGGGTCGTCCTGCTCGGGCCGCGTCATCTCGATGGGGTTGGCGTGCAGTTGCAGGTTGCCGTAGATGTCGCCGTCGATCTCGATGGAGAGGTTGCGCGGCTCGGTGAGGCTGAAGGTGATGGTGTCGCCGCTGACCTCGTGCGGGATGGCGTACGACAGCGGGCGGATCCGCGCGGAGGGGATGGTGCCCTTGGACCAGGTGACCTGCACCTCCACGGTGCCGGTGAAGTCGAGGTTGGCGACCGAGGTGTGCCGGATGATGCCGCCGCCGGTCTTCTCGTTGATCGTCTTCGTCCCCGCGCGCAGGACCGGCACCGGCTTCCACTGGCCGCCGGGGGTACGGGCCTTGACGACGTAGGTGGTGTTGATCGGCAGTGCGCCCGGGACGGAGTGGATCACCAGCCGGTCGGCGGCCTCCGGTCTGTCCTCGGCTCTCGCGGTGCCGGCGGTCGCGCCGATCAGGGAGTACGCGGCGGCGGTGGCACCCGCGGCCTGGATGAGGGTGCGCCGGGACAGGCCGGTGCCCTGGGTGTTGTTCATGAAGATGTTCCTTAGTGGAGAAGAGAGTTGCGAGTGGTTACTTGAGACCGGAGGTGGACATCCCGGCGACGAAGCCGCGCTGGGCGACGAGGAAGATCAGCAGGATGGGGACGACGTACATCACGGAGCCGGCGGCCAGCAGGTTGTTCACGGGCAGTCCGCCCGGCGTGACGTACGAGGTCATGAGGGCGACGGAGAGCGTGGTGCGGTCGCTGGACAGGAGCAGCATGGGGGCGATGAAGTCGCCCCAGCTCCAGGTGAAGGCGATGACGAAGCTCGCGGTCAGGACCGGCCAGGACTGCGGCAGGAAGATCTGCCAGAAGATCCGGGGGTAGCCGCAGCCGTCGACGATCGCGGCCTCCTCCAGTTCCCGGGGCATGCCGGCGAAGAACTGCCGGAACAGGAAGACGAGATACGGAGCCGCCGACAGTCCCCACAGCACCCATGGCCAGTAGGTGTCGACCATGCCGAGCTTCGCGAAGATGAGATAGGTCGGGAACAACGTGATCATCTGTGGCAGCATCATCGAGCCGAGCAGGATCCCGAACAGGACCTTCTTTCCCGGGGCGTTGAGCCGCGCGAACCCGAAGCCGACCCAGGCGGAGCTCAGGGTGACCAGGGTGGCGTAGATCAGGGAGATGACGAGGGAGTTGCGGGCGTAGCCGAGGAACTCGATCTGGGTGAAGGCGTCGGCGAAATTGTGCCACTGGATCTTGTCGGGCAGCCAGTGCACGGGAGATGCGGCGAGTTCGGGGGTGGTCTTCAGACCGGTGATGATCAGCCAGCCGAAGGGGCCGAGCATCAGGCCGGTGACGACGACCAGGATGGTGTAGAGCACGAGCCGAGACGCGCGTACCCGCACCCGGCCTGCGGAGTCGGGGGTCTTCGGGGTCACGCTGGTGGCGGTCACTTCTTCGCCTCCGGGTCGACGTTGTAGAACACCACACCGGACGTGGCCTTGAAGATGAGTCCGGTCACGACGAGGATCAGGATGAAGAGCACCCACAGGAGCGCGGAGGCGTAGCCGTAGCGGCCCAACGCGAAGTACTCCGCGAACACGTGCATCATGTACATGTAGTTGGTCTGAGGGATCGCGGTGACGCCCTTGGGGGTGGGCTCGGCGGCGATCAGGAGCGGCATGATCGTCTGCACCGAGGCGATCATCCCGGTGACGGCCTGGAAGAGCAGGACCGGCGAGAGCAGCGGCACGGTGATGCTGCGGAAGGTCCGCCAGGCGCTCGCGCCGTCGATGCGGGCCGCCTCGTGGAGTTCGCGGGGCACGTCCTGGAGGCCGGCCAGCGAGATGATCATGACGTTGCCAGCGCCCCAGAGCACCGCCATCAGGATCACATAGCGGGCGTAGGGGTCGTCGAGCCAGGCGATCGCGTCGATGCCGAAGATGTTCAGGACGCCGTTGGCGGCACCCGAGTCCCGGTTGAAGAGCTGTTTGAAGATGAGGCCCGCGCCGACCGGCGGTACGACGGCCGGCAGATAGAGCAGGGTGCGGAACAGGCCCCGTGCCTTGATGGGGCGGTTCACCAGCACCGCGAGGGCGAGCCCCGCGACGATCGACAGGGGTACGGAGGTGATGGCGAAGACGCCGGCGCGGCTGAGCGAGTCCCAGGTCACCGGGTCGGACAGCAGCTCGCGGTAGTTGTCGAGCCCGACGTAGCGCCAGTTGGGCGAGATGCCGTCGAAGGTGGTGAAGCTCAGCCACAGCGCGTACGCCATGGGGCCGACGGTCAGCAGCAGGAACCCGATGATCCAGGGCGAGGTGAACATGTAGAACGCCCGGTGGCGCCGCGCCGTCATGGAGTTCCGGGGCAGGTCCGCGGAGCGCGGGGAGCCGGTGCGCGCGGCGGCACGGGGCCGCTGTGCGGCTTCGGGGATCTGGCCGACTGTCATCCCACCTGCTCCTTACCGCGCTTCAGCTGCTCGTTGAGGGCCGAGTTGAGGCGTCCCGCGAGGGCGTCGACGGAGATCTGGCCGTTCATCGCGGCCGGCATGACCTGGTTGATGAGGGCTTCGAAGGCGTCCAACTTGGCGTAGGGGGTGAAGGGGGTCACCGAAAAGTGCTCCAGCTCGGCCTCCTGCACCTTGAAGACCCGCTTCTGGTAGTCCTCCTTCTGCGGCATCAGCGGGCGCAGCGACTTGAGCGTCGGTATCCCCCAGCCGCCCTCCGCGCGCGCCTTGGCCGGCGCCTCACCGAAGAACCACTCGAAGACCCGCCAGGCGGCGTCCTTGTTCCGTGCCTTCTTCGGCATCCACATACCGGTGCCGGCCTGGCAGGAGCTGAGCCGTGGGCCGCCCTCGAAGACGGGAGCGGGGGCGAGGCGGGATATCTCCGCCACCTTCGGGTCTTCGTTGATCATGCCGCCGAGCCAGTAGCCGCTGCCGGACATGGCCAAGCGGTTCGCGACGTAGGTGGGACCGTCCCAGGCGTCGGGGTTGGGCTGGATGAGGCTCGGCCCGACCCTGGTCTTGGCGTACTCCACGTACCAGGTCAGGGCCTTGCGCGCCTCGGGGCTGGTGAAGTCGACTCGGCTGAAGTCCTCGGAGAAGAGGCTGCCTCCGGCGGCGGCCGTCAGGTTCGTCAGGAGGACGGTGAGGTTCACGCCGTTGTAGCTGCCGCCGTACACGGTGGTCTGGCCGTTCTTCCGCTGGACCAGCCGCTTGGCGTTCTCCAGCCACTCCTCGTACGTGATCGGCTCGGTCTCGGAGGGGTAGTCGACGCCCGCCCTGTCGAACTGCGCGGTGTTGTACCAGAACATCGCGTCCTGGGAGAAGTCCTTCGCCATGCCGTAGCGGGGGCCCTTGCCCTGGGTCGTGCCGTCGAACCGCCACACGTCGTTGGCCGGGTCCAGGTTGTCGGTCTTGAGAATGGCCGACTTGGCGAAGTACGGGTCCAGGTCCTCGGCCACACCCCGGGCGGCGAAGTACGGCGCGTCCAGGGCGCCGAGGCCACGGACCAGGTCCGGCGGGTTGCCGCTGGTGAGCATCGCGATCAGCCGGGTGATGTCGTTCTTCACCACGGTGATCCCGATGCCGAGTTCCTTCCGGGCCTGCTGGATCAGCTCCGGGGAGACGTCGTCGAGTTCGACCATCATCGTGATGCTCTCGCCGCCGCCGGTCGCGGCGCCGGCCACCTGCAGGGCGCAACCGCTCAGCGCTGCCGCACCGGCCACGGCGCCGCCGGCCGACAGGGCGAGAAACCGGCGGCGGCTGGGGGGAGCACCGGCGTGGGAAGGCATGGGGGCCTCACCTTCTGGTTCGGGGAGCACGGCACGGCCGGATCGCGGATCTGGCCGCAGTAACAAGTAGCAACCGGTTGCTATGACTGAGTGGCCAGAGCTTCGGCCCGTCCGGAGGGCGCGTCAAGGGTCCTCGCGGAATTTCGAAAGGTCCACGAAACGCCGATGACATGTCTCATGGGTCCGACGGCGAGCCCCAACTGGCCGCTGACCAGCGCAAACCAGGACAGTCGCACGGGCGCAAAACCGGGCGGCCGCCCCGGCAACCGGTTGCCAACATCTCGCAGAGCGGACACGCCGGACACCCCTACCCCCTCCGCGGCGTCGGCGCCCGCAGCCAACGACTCGAAAAACTTGCGGATCTTCCACCCCGTCCCGCCGATTGACCCTCCGTCGACTGCGGATCTACGGTAGAAGACGCTTTCAGAAAATGTTTCCGACCACCCCTCCCTCTTCAGGAGTGTCATGCCCAGCGCCCCGCTGCCCCGGGCCGTGTTCGCCATGGATCCGGTGCACCTCCCGCTGCTCTTCCCCGAGCCCCTGGTGGCACGGCTGCAGCAGACGGCCGAGATCGACCCCACGTTCGTCGTACGGGACTTCGCCGCCCCTGGCGCCGCAGCGCAGCTGGCCCGCGCCGACGTGCTGATCACCGGCTGGGGCTGCCCGCACCTCGACGAGGACACCCTCACCGCGGCACCCGGCCTGCGCGCGGTCCTGCACGCCGCCGGCTCCGTCCGCTCGCTGGTCGGCGAGGCCCTGTGGAAGCGCGGCGTCACCGTCTCCAGCGCGGTCACCGGCAACGCCCTGCCGGTCGCGGAGTACACGCTCGCGATGATCCTGCTGGCCGGAAAGGACGCCTTCGCGCACCGCGAGCGCTTCCGCGCCACGCACACCCACCCGACCCCCGCCGAGACCGCCGCCACCGGCAACCTCGGCCGCCGCGTCGGCGTCATCGGCGCCTCGCGCGTGGGCCGCAGACTCCTCGAGCTGCTGCGTCCGTACGACTTCGAGGTCCTGCTCCACGACCCCTACGTGAACGCCACGGAGGCCACCGCGCTCGGCACCAGGTCCGTGTCCCTGGAGGACCTGCTGAGCAGCAGCGACATCGTCAGTCTGCACGCCCCCGACATCCCCGAGACCCAGCACATGCTGGACCGCGAACGCCTCGCCCTCATCCGCGACGGCGGCGTTCTCATCAACACCTCCCGGGGTGCCCTCGTCGACCACGACGCCCTCACCGACGAGCTGCTCTCCGGCCGCCTCAGCGCGGTTCTCGACGTCACCGAACCCGAGCCGCTGCCCGCCGAGTCGCCCCTCTACCGGCTCCCCAACGTCTTCCTCACCCCGCACATCGCGGGCTCGCTCGGCAACGAACTCGAGCGCCTGGGCCGCATCGTCGTGGAGGAGCTGGAGCGCCTGGCCGCGGGCTTGCCCCTCGCCCACGAGGTGCGCCATGCGGACCTGCCCCGGGTCGCCTGACGCCCACCGCACAAGGGTTGTCCACAGGCGTCCTACCTGGAGGAACGATGGGATACGGTTTCCGCACCGGAAGCGAGCGCACCCGCCCCGGTGTTCGGGCCACGACGGTGAAGGAGCCGCAACGGTGAGTCAGCGCAAGGCACCGGGCGACGCCGGCCGGGCGACGATCCGGGACGTGGCGGAACGCGCGGGCGTCTCCGTGGCGAGCGTGTCGCGTGTGCTGTCCGGCAACTATCCGGTCTCCGACGACCTGCGCCGCAGGGTGATGAAGGTCGTCCGGGACCTGGACTACGTGACCAACGCCCACGCCCGCTCCCTGGCCGGCGGCGGGACCCCGACGGTCGCGATCCTCATCAACAACATCACCGGCGCCGCCTTCGCCCATGTGGCCAAGGGCGTCGAGGGCGCGGCCACGCTGCGCGGCTGGCTCTCGCTGGTCGGCACGACGGGCGACGACCCGGAGCGGGAGCTGGCCCTGGTGAACCTCATGCGCCAGCAGGGCGTCGCCGCCGTCGTCCTGCTCGGCGGCGCCTACGACTACGACGAGTACCAGCTGCGTATGGCCCGTTTCGCCCGCTCCCTGGACGCGGCCGGCTCCCACCTCGTCCTGGTCGGCCGACCGCCGCTGGAGGGCGACGTCCCGGCGACGACCGTCGACTACGACAACGAGTCCGGCGCCTACGCGATGGCCAGCCACCTGCTGTCCGCCGGCCACCGGGACATCCTCGTACTGCCGGGTCCCGCCGAACTGACCACCGCACAGGGCCGGCTGCGCGGCGCCGGGCGCGCCTTCGAGGCGTACGGCGTGCCGTTCGAGCCGGGCATGGTGCGGCACGGTCCGTACGACTACGAGCACGGCTACGAGGCCGTCGAGACGGCCCTGCGCGAGAAGCTCGACTTCACCGCCGTGCTCGCCGGCACCGACGTGGTCGCCGCGGGCGCCATGCAGGCCCTGCGGGCGGCCGGACTGCGCGTGCCGGAGGACGTGTCGATCGTCGGCTACGACGACATCCCGCTGGCAGCCCAGCTCACGCCCCAGCTGACCACCGTGCACGTGCCGTACGAGGAGATGGGCCGGGTCGCGCTGCGTGCGGTGGCAGACCGACGCGAGGGCGGGGCAGGGCGGCGCAAGGGGGCCGACGGGGAGCATCTCGTGCTGGGCACCCACGTCGTCGTACGCCACTCCGTACGGCCGCCCCGGCGGCGCGGTTAGCCACCCGACGGTCCGGACCTGTTTCCGTAAACGTTTTCCGCGATTCCGCCCAAACAAATTGCCGCAGACCTCTTGCTAGAGCCCGGGGCTACGGCCTACCTTCCCAGCAACCGGTTTCTATCACTTCTGCCTGGCCGCCCCGCCCGCCGAGCCGACGGTTTTCAGACCGCCCTCGCCGGCCAGTACCGAGCCGCCGCGTCCTCCCGTTGCGAGACGCCTACTTTCCGAAGGAACACGGTCAGATGAACATCACCAGCCCCCGGAGAAGGTTCGCCCGCGCCGCAGTCGCGGGTGTCGCGCTCACCGGTCTGCTCGCCGCCTGCGGCGGCTCCGACTCCGACTCCGGCTCCGGAGACTCCTCGGGTTCCGGCCCGGTGACCCTCCCCTTCTGGGGCTGGGCGAACGGCCAGGAGGCGGTCGTCAAGGCCTTCAACGCCAGTCACGAGGACGTCCAGCTCAAGTACACCAAGGTCACCGACCAGCTGACCATGCAGAAGCAGCTGACCAACGCGGTCAAGGCGGGCAACGCGCCCTGCCTGGTGCAGAACACCGCCGAGTACGTGACCAGCTGGGTCGCGGAGGGTGCGCTCGCCGACATCACCCAGTACGTCGAGGGCGAGAAGGACAAGTTCAACGCCGGTTCCTGGGCGAGCGCCCAGGTACAGGGCAAGCTCTACGGCGTCCCGACCAGCTCCTCACCGAACTTCACGATCTACCGTGCCGACATCTTCGAGAAGTACGGCATCGAGCCCCCTGCCACCTGGGACGACTTCATCGCCGCGGGCAAGGAGCTGAAGAAGCACAACATCGAGATCACCAACTACGCCGGTGAGGACCCCAGCACCCTGGAGGTGCTCGCCATGCAGGCCGGCGCGCACTGGTACGCCGTCGACGGCAACTCCTGGAAGGTGGACTTCCAGGACGAGGGCACCCTCAAGGCCGCCGAGGTGATCCAGGAGATCATCGACAACGACCTCAACTCCAAGCTGTCCTTCGCCGACTACGCCGCCGTGCAGCGCAACTACGACAAGGGCGGCACCGCGACCCGGCAGATCTCCACCTGGCAGATGGCCGGCATGGTGCAGAACTTCACCGAGTCCTTCGGCGACTGGGCGCTCTCCCCCTGGCCGACCTTCACCGGCGAGGCGCCCAAGACCCCGGCCGGCACCAACCTCACCGGCAGCGTGACCCTGGTGACCGAGCAGTGCAAGCACCAGGAGCAGGCCGCCGAGGCAGCGCTGTGGATGTCGACCGACGCCGGCGCGGTCAAGACGATGGCGAGCCCGGAGACCGGCAACGGCGTGATGCCCGCCCTCGCCGACAGCGAGACGTACGTCGGCGAGTCGATCTCCGAGAAGCTGCTCGGCAAGAACTACGAGCCCGCGCAGAAGGTCGTGACCGACAGCCTCGACACCGTCACCACCGACTGGACCTTCGGCCCGAACTGGACCGCCATGTTCACGGAGATGCAGGCCGGCTGGGCCAAGGTCATCAACAAGGAGCAGAAGGTCACCGACCTCCTGGCACACATGCAGGAGTGGACGGTCAACGACCTGAAGTCCCGCGGTATCAGCGTCAAGGGCTAGGCACTCACCGATGATTCGCTCCCTGCGCTGGAAGGGCGCCGCCTTCACGGTGCCCTTCCAGCTCGGCTTCGTCTTCCTCTACCTGCTCCCGATCGGGTACGCCGTCCACCAGTCCCTGTTCACCGAACAGAGCTCGGGCCTCGGCCTCGGCGGCTCCACGGAGACGTTCTCCGGCCTCGACAACTACCGACAGGGCCTGACCGACTCCGCGTTCATGGGCTCCGTCCTGCGCGTGGTGCTGTTCGCCTGTGTGCAGATCCCGGTGATGCTGCTGATCAGCCTGATCCTGGCACTGCTCCTGGACGCGGTCACCGCACGCGCGGCCGGCCGCTTCCGGATCCTGCTGCTGGTCCCGTACATGATCCCGGGCGTGGTCGCCGCGATCGTCTGGATCAACCTCTACAGCCCCGAGGTCGGCCCGCTGACCCCCCTGGGCGAGGTCTTCGGCTTCGACTGGAACTTCTTCGCCCCGTCCATGGTGTGGCCGTCCATCGGCAACCTGCTCACCTGGCACGGCATCGGCTACAACATGGTGATCATCTACGCCGCCCTGCAGGCCGTGCCCCGCGAACTGTTCGAGGCCGCACGCCTCGACGGCGCGTCCGAACGCCGGATCGCCCTCAGCATCAAGATCCCGTATGTGCGCGGCGCACTCGTCCTGACGGGCATGCTCTCGATCATCCAGATGCTGCAGATCTTCAACGAGCCGGCGCTCTTCCGGAACGTCACACCGCAGACGGTGAACGACAGCTTCACCCCGATCATGATCATCTACAACCAGGCGTTCAACGCCGGCAACTACCACTACGCCGCGACCCTGTCGGTACTCCTCGCGCTCATCCTCGGCGTCGCGTCCTTCCTCTTCTACCGGCTGACTTCGAGGGAGGCCGACTGATGGTGCTCACCGAGGACCGTACGAAGAAGCCGCCCACGCGCACGGTGCGCCGCCTGGGCCGCCCTGATCACGCTGCCCGTTCACGGGGCGGGCAGCGCTTCCTCCTCATCGGCCTGGTCCTGGCCAGCGTGTACAGCCTCTTCCCGGTGTGGTGGCTGATCGTGGCCGCCACGAAGGACCGCAGGGGGCTGTACCAGAGCAACGGCCTGTGGTTCTCCGGCATGCACCTGTGGGACAACCTGCATCAGCTCTTCACGTTCGAGGACGGCATCTTCCTGCGCTGGACGGCCAACTCACTGTTGTATGCGGGCGTCGGCTCCCTCGGCGGCACCCTCATCGCCCTCGCCACCGGCTACGGCCTGGCCCGTTTCGACTTCCCCGGCCGCCGGCTGGTCTTCGCCTGCGTGGTGGGCTCGTTCCTGATCCCGATCGCTCTGCTGACGCTCCCCCTGTACCTGATGTTCTCGGAGATCGGCCTCGTCGACACCCCGTGGGCGATGCTGATCCCCTGCCTGATCAACCCGTTCAGCGTGTACCTGGCCAAGGTCTACACGGAGTCGACCATCCCGTTCGAGCTGCTGGAGGCGGCCCGCATCGACGGCGCGGGCGAGCTGCGCATCTTCTTCAGCATCGTGCTGCGCATGATGACGACCGGCGGCGCCACGGTCTTCCTGCTCGCCTTCGTCAACACCTGGAACGCCTTCTTCCTCCCCCTCACCGTCCTGCGCGGCGAGGAGAACTGGACCCTCAACCTCGGCCTGTACAACTGGTCCGGCAGACGCCTCGAATCCGGCGTCGACCTCACCAGCCTCGTCCTGACCGGTGCGCTGCTGTCCATCGTCCCGATGGCGATCATGATGGTCGCGATGCGCCGCTACTGGCGGACGGGCGTCACGCTGGGGGCCCTGAAGTGACCCTGCTGCACAACCCCGTCATCCGCGGCTTCGCCCCGGACCCGTCCATCGTCCGGGTGGGCGAGTGGTACTACGTGGCGACGAGTTCCTTCGAGTGGTTCCCGACGATCCCGATCCACCGGTCCCGGGACCTCGCGCACTGGGAGTACGCGGGCCATGTGCGGGGCGCGGCCCCCGGCGACTCGCTGGCCGGGGTGCCCGACTCCGGGGGCGTCTGGGCGCCGTCACTGAGCTGGGACGGCGACCGCTTCTGGGTGGTCCACTCCGTCGTACGCTCGGTGGGTACGCCGTACTTCGACCTGGACACGTACGTCACCACCGCGCCGGACGTGAGCGGCCCCTGGACTCCCCCGCGCCGCCTCCCGAGCCACGGCTTCGACCCCGCCCTCTACCACCACGAGGGCAGGCTGTGGCTGCTCAACCTCCAGAACGACCACCGCCCCGGCGGCCGGCGCTTCGCCGGGATCGTCCTGACCGAACTGGACCGGGAGACGCTGGGCCCCCTCGGCGACACGCACCTGCTGCTGCAGCACGAACGGCTCGTCGAGGGGCCGAAGGTGGTGCATCGGGACGGCTGGTTCCACCTGGTGCTGGCGGAGGGCGGCACCGGTTTCGAGCACGGCGTGCTGGTGGCGCGCAGCCGCGCCCTGACCGGGCCGTACGAACTCGACAGCCGACCCCTGCTGACCTCCCGGGACGACCCGTCTCTGCCGCTGCAGAAGGCAGGGCACGGCGAGCTGGTGCAAACCCCGGACGGCGCTTGGCTGTTGAGCCATCTGACGGCACGCCCGCTGCGGACACCGCACGGGCCGCGCTGCACGCTCGGCCGGGAGACGGCGATCCAGCGGGTGGTGTGGGACGCGGAGGGGTGGCCGAGGCTGGCGCACGGCGGGTGGCATCCGGCGGTCGAGGTGGACGTACCGACGCAGCCCCGGAATCCCCAAGGCCTGTCCGCTTCAGGGGAGTTGGACTGGCCGTGGAGCTCCCTGCGCGAGTACCCGGATCCCTCCTGGGCCGACATCACCAGCCGCCCCGGCTGGATCCGGCTGCGCGGCCGCCACGGTCCCGAGTCGCGGTGGGCGCAGAGTCTGCTGGCCCAGCGGATCACGGAGCACCGGGCGGAGGCGGAGGTCACGATCGAGGCCCGGCCGCGCAGCTTCACGCAGGCCGCCGGGCTGGTCCTGCGGTACGACAGCGAGGCGTACCTCAGCCTCGAACTGACCTGGGCGGAGCCGGAGGGCGAGCCGCAGCGCGGCCAGCAGTGGCGGGGCGGCGGTGGCCGGACGGTGCTCGGCCTCGTGGAGCGCGACGAGGAGGGCGCCCGGCAGGTGGCGGTGGTCGACGTCGAGGCGGACGTGCCGGTGACGCTGGGTGTGACGATCGAGGGTGCCGACGCGCGGTTCTGGTACGTACGGGACGGGGTCCGCACACCGATCGGACCACCGCTCGACTTCAGCCGGCTGTCCGACGACCACGGTTCCCGGCTGCGTTTCACCGGCGCCATGGCCGGGATCCACGCCCGCGACCTCGTCGACGCGTCCTTCACTGCGGACTTCCAGGGCTTCCGGCTGACCTGCACGCCGTAGCAGGCGCACGTCTTCGCAGTCCTGCGATTCCGGTGTCTTCACGTCTCCGTGCCGCACGCTTAGTGTAGGAAGCGCTTTCTATCCCGAGTTCGGTGTGCCGACCACGAAAGCAGTGCTGGTCGCGACTTTCGATGGCCCTCGGGCGGGCCGGAGGGGCGGTTTCCGATGGGCCGTACGGCAAGTGCGAGCGCTCCGGCCGGGCCGACGCTGGCGGTGGTGGCCCGTGAGGCGGGGGTGTCGGTACCGACCGCGTCCAAGGTGGTCAACGGCCGCGAGGACGTGGCGCCCGAGACGCGCCGCCGGGTCACGGAGGCCCTGGACCGGCTCGGTTATGTGCGCAGACCACGCTTCGACGCGGCAAAGGCACCCCGCCTCGTCGACCTCGTCGTGCACTCGCTGGACAGCTCCTGGTCCGGTGCGGTGCTGCACGGCGTGGAGCGGGCGGCGCACGACGCCGGCCTGGACGTGGTCGTCTCGGCAGGCCTCGCCCGCAGCCGCTCCGGCTGCCCGGAGCGCGACTGGCTGGACAAGCTCACCGCGCGCGGATCGGCGGGCGTGCTGTTCAACCTGGCCGAACTGACGGAGCCCCAGTACGCGTGGCTCGCACAGCACCGCATCCCCTTCGTGATGATCGACCCGGCGCACGAACCACCGCCCGGCGTGGTGTCGGTGGGCGCGGCGAACTGGCAGGGCGGGGTGACGGCGACCCAGCACCTGCTGGCGCTCGGCCACGAACGCATCGCCGTCATCGCCGGCCACCGCCACACGATGTGCAGCAGCGCCAGGATCGCGGGCTACCGCTCGGCGCTCGCCTCGGCCGGGGTGCAGCACCGCCCGGAGTATGTGCGGCACGCCGGGTTCGACGAGGCCGCCGCCCGCGGACGCATGCGCGAACTCCTCGACCTGCCCGAGCCGCCGACGGCCGTCGTCGTCTGCTCGGACCGCATGGCCCGGGGGGTGTACGACGCCGTGGCCGAGCGGGGGTTGAGGATCCCGGACGACATCAGTGTGGTCGGTTTCGACGACCTGCCCGAGGCCCGCTGGGCCTCCCCTCCCCTGACCACGGTCCGTCAGCCCATCTCGGAAATGGCGGCCACGGCCCTGCGCCTGCTCGTCCGCATGATGGCCGGCGACCGCCCGGAGAGCACCCGCACGGAACTGTCGACCCGCCTGGTGGAACGATCAAGCACGGCTCGGCTGCGCGGGTAGGCCCGCCGGACAAGGGCCGCGCCCTGGCAACTCCCGCCGGACGTCTGCGTTCCGCCGGTCAACTGGCGTGTGTCCGCGCGGTCGGGCGCCAACGCTCCGCGCGCGAGGGCCCCGGCGCCGCTCCCCCGCGGCGGCGCCGGGGCCGGCCTCCGTGCGACTCGCACGTGGCCGTCGCGCGGCAAGCGGGCGGTTGGAGCGAGAGCTACCCCGCGTCCGCCGTGCCGTCGTCCGGTTCCTGGTTTACGTCCCCGGCTCCCGGGTCGTCGGACGGGGCGCCGGGCGCCTCCTCCGCGGCCGTCACGGTGACTGTGGCTCCCGGGGCGACGGTGGTCCCGGCCGCCGGATCGGTCTGCTGGACAAGGGCGGTGGCGGACTGCGCGGAGTCCGGGCCGTACACGGGAACGAGTCCCAACGACTCGAGCTCCGCGAACGCCTCCGGTGCCGGTCGGCCGGCCAGGTCCGGGACCAGGACACCGCCCTCCGGGGGCTGCGTGGAGTCCTCGGCGGCCACGTGCAGGGTCACGGTCGCACCCTCGGCCGCCGTCCCCCCGCCGGCCGGCTCCTGACCGACCACCGTGCCGGTCGCGGCACCGTCGGCCGGTACCTCAACCGTCTCGACCACGAAACCCTCGTCCTGGAGCTGCCCCGTCGCGTCATCGAGCGAGCTGCCCAGCACATCCGGAACTGTGACGTCCCCAGCCGTCCCGGCATCCGGGTCCGCGGGCAGTGCGGTGTCCTGGCCGCCGTCGGTACCGACCGGCCGCTCGATCCCCCTCTCCGGGGCGTCCACATCGACCAGGGCGACCTTCTCCAGGCCGGAGGAGTCCTCGGGCTGCTTGACCGTCACGACCTTGTCCTTGTCGTAGTCGCCCTTCCAGGTCCTCGTCCGCCCCTTGCCGAAGTCCACCTCCACCTCGTCGATGCCGTGGGCCGGCGCCGCCAGCGGGTTGCCGCAGTTGCACTTCACGACCGGCCGTCCGAACAGGTCGATCAGTACGGCGATCCCCGCCTCCAGCAGTGCCTCGTACGGAACCGCCTTGCCCTTGCGGTAGTTGTGGTTCTTGACCAGCGTGGGATTGCGCAGCACGACCGGGGTCAGATCATCGATGAACTTCTCGATCTGATCGACCTCGATGCCCTGCACCTTTGCCCAGGCCTTCGCCTTGTCGCTGTTGCCGGGGTCCTTGAGGAAGTCGACGAGTTGGTCCTTCAGGCAGGTGACCTTCTTGCGGGATCCGCCGTAAAGCCCCGGCGTGTTCCCGCTTTTGTCCCCGCCCGACAGCGCATCCACGGCGCTCATGGCCAGGTCGGCCCCGAGCAGCACCCTGGAGAACGGCGAGGCGCCGACCACGCCCCGGCCCACAGCCATCACCTTCGACTTGGGGCCGGGGCACCCGGTCAGTACGGTGACCCCCAGCAGCATCGCCACCACCGCGGCGAGCCCACGGAACGCCGTGCGGCCGAAGCGTTCCCCCCGCGATCGGAATGTCGCGCCCATCATGTCCTTCCGGTCCCACCTGTCAGGCGACGACGAGTAGTTCGTGCCTGTGCGGGAGAGTGCTCCCGCCGACTCGAGGATCGGGGGCGGACCGGGCCGGCGCACGAGTAGTCGGCTACTCGCTTCGGGGCGTACGCACCTCTCAGGTGTCCGTGCCCACCGACGACAGGAAGGCGGCGAGATCACCGCGGCCCGCCACGCCCAACTTGCCGTAGATGCGGTAGAGATGGCCCTCGACCGTGCGCACCGAGACGACGAGCCGCGCGGCGATGTCCCGGTTGCTCAGACCGTGCACCGCCATCATGGCGATCTCGCGCTCCCGGTCGGTGAGCGGCAACGGCCGGGCGGCAGTGATCAGCGCGGGAGTCCGGGCGCCCTCGCACTCTTCGGCCAGCCGGTGCGCCCGTGCGGCGGCGGCACGCGCCGCCGTGCCCCGGTCGGCGCGACTGTGCACGGTGGCCGCCTGGGCGGCGGCGTCCGCGGCCGCCGCCAGATCCCCCATCTCCTCCAGGGCGGCGGACACCGCGAGCAGGGCATCGGCGTCGCCGGCGGCCAGCCCGGCGGCGTGGGCGGCGGCGACCGGTGCGCGGGGCCCGTCAACCTGCGTGGCCAGGGCGGCGAGCCGGGCGGCGGAGGTGCGGTCGCCGAAGCGCACGGCGGTGTGCAGCGCGTACATCGCGTACGCGACCTGGTCCCGGTCGGCGGCGAGCGTCGCGGCGTCGTGCGCGAGCCTGATCGCCTCGGTGACCGCGCCCTCGGCAGCGGACGTCCATGCCTGGGCGAGCATCAGGTCCGGCTCGAAGAAGACGGCGGCAGGATGGCGTTCGGGCTCCGTCCGCTCCAGTGCGTCACGGGCCGCTGCCGCATCGCCCGTCATGGCAAGCGCCTGGACCAGGTTCACCAGGCAGCGGAACGCGAAGCCCTGGGTCTCCGTGGGGACCAGCCCGGCACGGGCCTCCCGGAACCGGCGTATCGCGGTGCGCAACTGCCCCCGGTACAGCGCCGCGTGCCCCGCCAGCGCCACAGCCATCAGCTGCATGGGCCCGTGCACGGCCCGGCTTGCCCGCAGTCGGGCGCGACCGATTTCCTCGACCTCGTGCAGCCGGCCGGCCAGGCGCAGCCCGGTCATGTGGAGGTCGCACAGGCCGAGGCCGGGAGCGGCTGCGTCGAAGGACCGCGCGGCTGCGACATATCCGCGCGCCGCGGCGGAGCCGAGTCCGTCCGTACGGCCCATGGCCCCCAGGCCGCCGACGACACCGAAGGACGCCAGGACGACCGCCAGGTCGGGCAGGTCCGCCCGGGCGAGCGCCGCCGCCCCGTCCTCCGCTCCTTCTCGCGGCCGTCCCTGGAAGACGTGGAAGGCACCCCGTACAGCCGTCAGCACATCGAGGCAGAACGGATCGCGGAGGCGACTCGTGGCCTCCTCCAGCACCTCTTCCGCCTCCGCCGGCCGGCCGGCGGTCCAGAACAGGTTGGCCGCACGCGGGACCGCCACCGCGAGGCGCTGCTGCTCGGTGGACGCGAGGCCGGCCAGCGCCGTCAACTCCGCGTCGGCCTCGTCGGCCCGGTTCAGCCATGACAGGGCGTGGGCATGTGCGGACCTCGCCTCGAATCCGCCGGTTTCCGCCGCCGCCCGGGCCAGCCGCTCGGCGAGCGGGAGATCGAGCATCTGGATGGCGCGGTGCGCGGCGTCGGTGAGCAGTGCGGCGTCCGGTTCCAGATCGGAGTCCGCGGCGAGTACGGCCCGCCGCAAGGTGTCGTCGACGCGCCGGCATCCGGTGGCGGCCAGCGCCGTCGCGATGGAACCCCGCAGTCTGCGCGCCGTGAGCTGCCCGAGGCGGGCGCGCTGCAGCTCGCCGTAGAGCGGATGGGCGAGCCTCGCCTCGAGCCGCCGGCCGTCCCGCTCCACTTTCACCACGCCGGACGTCTCGGCCAGCTCCACCGCAGCGGGGTCGACGAGCCGGCCGAGCAGGGTGACGCCAAGGGGCTCGCTCAGGGCGAGCAGGTTCACCACCTGCCGTACCGGATCCGACAGCCGGCCCATCAGCGCGTCCACCAGCTCCGCCAGTCCGGGCGGCACCTGCGGCCGGCCCGACCAGCGCCACACGCCGCCGGACCGGTGCATGCGGCCCGCCTCCAGCTCACTGTCGACCAGCAGCCGCAGGAACAGCGCGTTTCCTCCGGTCAGCGCCCACAGACGGGCGACCCCCGCGCTGTCCACCGGGCCGTCGAGCACGGCCTCCAGCAGCGCACCGGTCTCCGCCTCGGTCAGCGCCCGGACCTCACGCCGGTCGAGGTGACCGTCCTTCCACAGAGCGGTCACCGCATCGGGCGCCGGTACGCCACTGCGGACGGTCACCACCACGGTGGCCGGGGAGCGCAGCACCAACTGGTGCACGAGCAACGCCGACAACTCGTCCAGCAGATGGGCGTCATCGACCCCGATCACCGCGCCCGCCCGCCCCGATCCGGTCACCAGCGCATCAACCGCCTGCGGCAGTATCCGCGTCGGATCCTGGGCGGCCGCCCCCAGCAGCCCGGCGAACGCACCCAACGGCAGGCCCCGCGCCGAAGCGGTCGCCGTCACCCAGGACGTCACCGCCCCACGCCGCCGCGCCGCCGCAAGCGCCTCGCGCGCCAGCCTGGTTTTCCCCACCCCTGCCGCCCCCGCGAGCACAACGCCCCGGGGCCCGTCCCCCGCTCGCGTCGCCGCCGCGATGAAGCGCAACTCCTCAACCCGGCCGGTCATCGGCCAGTTCCACCCCATGCCGGAAGGATAGAGCGCTGACGTGCCGGAACAGGCGGAAAAGGGATCGACTCCCCTCATCCGAACGTACGCCGCAACCAAGGCACCGCCTTGCGCCTGTCCGGCCTACTCGCCGAGCCGGGCCGCCCAGGTGATCCCGCCCCTCAGATGGGCACGGAAGTCCGCGTCCGCGTACGCCTCGGAGGCATGCCCGAGAGCCGTATAGAAGACACGGCCCGCACCCCACTCCCGACACCACACCAGCGGATGGTCGTCCCCCATCCGCCCGCCCTCGTACGACGACTCGTCGGCGGACACGAGCACGCGCACCGTCCCTCGCGGGTTGGAGCGGAAGTCGTACCACTCGTCGCTGAAGTCCCAGACGGCGGGCAGGTGCCGAGTGGCGGGATGATCACGGTCCTCGACGAGGGCCTTACCGGGCTGGTACTCGGGATGCCGGTCGAACCAGGCGCCCAGCAACTCCCCGTAGTACGGCCACTCGTACTCGGTACAGGCCGCGGCGTGCACGCCGACGAATCCGCCCCCCGACTCCACATACGCGGCGAGCCGCTCACGCCCGGCCTCCGTCAGGACCTCACCGCTGGTGGAGAGGAAGACGACGGCGGCGTATCCGTCCAGCGGGATCTCCAGCTCCGCGGGCTCCTCGGTGTGGTGGACGTCGAAGTCCCCGAGCGCACGGAGGGCGGCGACGGCGGCCGGGATGGAGTCGTGCCGGTAGGCGGTGGTGCGGGTGTAGACGAGGAGTCGGGGGATCATGCCGCCGAGCGTAGACGGCCCGGGGCAGCCGTCCCCCTGCTCTTGGAGGATCCGAAAATTTCGGATCCCGGCGCACGCGCCCGCCATCGCGCGGCCGTCTCCACGTCACGCTCCGACTACGCGTGCGGCCTGGTCAATCCTGGTCTCGGTCCGCAAGCGCCGCCACGGTGGCTCGAGCGAAGGCTTCCGGATTGTCCAGCAC
>NZ_JBQQCE010000270.1:0-12959 GCF_052245645.1 Streptomyces sp. KR55
CGCGCACCTCGTGGCCTGGCGGCCCACTGCCAACGGCGAGGCGGGCCTGGTTCACTCCACGCACTTCCGCCCCCACCTCGCCGCCCTCGACTGGATTCCGATCGGTCACCCCAACAAGAAGGGCGCTCGGACCGGGATGCCCGCCGTGGCCGTCGATGCCGAAGGACGCGCCTACGTCTTCGTCCGCAACCGCGGCAGGGGCGTCCACACCATCAACCAGAAGGAGCGCGGCGGCTGGAACGGCTGGCACGACCTCAGGGGCTCCAAGGTGGACGAGGAACTCGTCGCCGTCACGGGGGAGTCGGGACGGGTCGAGGTGTACGCCACCAGCCCCACGGGCGTCCTGCGCTGGTTGCAGCAGGAGCCGGGCGCGCGTCCGGTCGCGGCCGACCCGCTGCCCGTACGGGTCGAGCCGGGCACGCTGAGCGCGCTGCCCACCTCGAAGGAGTACACGACGCTGTTCTACGCGGACCCCGAGGGCATGCTGTACGCCTGGCGTCCCGGCGGTGAGCCGATCGCGCTGGTCGCTGCCGCGGGGCCAGGGCCCGTGGCGGCCCTGCGCTGCGTCCTCGAGGGCCATGACTGCACCCTGCTGGCCCAGCGTTCGTCCTCCGGGAGGGTGGCCTTCGCGGCGTATCCCACCGAGCAGGAGGCGGCGGGCCTGTGGTGGACCGAGTCCGGAGCCCAGCTGCCGGCGGGCGCGCGGGTCGCGCTGGCGGAGGACACCGAGGGCCGTGTCGTCGCCGCGACGGCGACACCGGACGGCCGACTGCGGCTGACCCGGCAGAAGGACGAGCCGGGGTTGGCGCTGACCGCGTGGCAGGCTGTCTGAGCGGCGTGTGGTGCCGCGCGGCGGGTGCCCGAGGAGGAACGCCCTGGAGCTGTAAGTGAAAAGGGCCCCCACACCGTGGGGGCCCTTTTCACTTACGCCGTACGGCCGTTACACCGGAACCGACGCCACACCCGGGGCCAGGAACCGCTTCCCGTTCACCCGCTCGGAGACACCCTCACGGTCCAGGTACGGCGTGATGCCGCCCAGGTGGAAGGGCCAGCCGGCGCCCGTGATCAGGCAGAGGTCGATGTCCTGGGCCTCGGCGACGACGCCCTCGTCGAGCATGAGCCCGATCTCCTGCGCCACCGCGTCCAGCACCCGGGTCCGCACCTGCTCCTCGGTGAGGACGGTGTCGCCCTGCTTCAGCAGCGCGGCGACCTCCGGGTCCAGCTCGGGCTTGCCGCTGTCGTAGACGTAGAAGCCGCGCTTGCCCGCCTCGACGACCGCCTTGAGGTTCGGGGAGACCGTGAAGCGGTCCGGGAACGCCTTGTTGAGCGTCTCGGAGACGTGCAGGCCGATCGCCGGACCGACCAGCTCGAGCAGGACCAGCGGCGACATCGGCAGGCCCAGCGGCTCGACCGCCTTCTCGGCGACCTCGACCGGCGTGCCCTCGTCGATGACGTTCTGGATCTCGCCCATGAAGCGGGTGAGGATGCGGTTCACGACGAACGCCGGGGCGTCCTTCACCAGAACCGCCGTCTTCTTCAGCTTCTTGGCGACACCGAAGGCGGTGGCCAGCGAGGCGTCGTCGGTCTGCTCGCCGCGGACGATCTCGAGCAGCGGCAGGACCGCGACCGGGTTGAAGAAGTGGAAGCCGACGACCCGTTCGGGGTGCTTCAGCTTCGACGCCATCTCCGACACCGACAGGGAGGAGGTGTTGGTGGCAAGGATCGCGTGCGCCGGGGCGACCGCCTCGACCTCCGCGAACACCTGCTGCTTGACGCCCATCTCCTCGAACACGGCCTCGATGATGAAGTCCGCGTCCGCGAAGCCCTCGGCCTTGTCCAGGACACCGGAGACCAGCGCCTTGAGGCGGTTGGCCTTGTCCTGGTTGATCCGGCCCTTGCCGAGCAGCTTGTCGATCTCGGCGTGGACATAGCCCACACCCTTGTCGACGCGCTCCTGGTCGATGTCCGTCAGGACGACGGGTACCTCGAGGCGGCGCAGGAAGAGCAGGGCGAGCTGCGAGGCCATGAGGCCCGCACCCACGACGCCGACCTTGGTGACCGGGCGGGCCAGCGACTTGTCCGGAGCACCCGCCGGACGCTTGCCGCGCTTCTGCACCAGGTTGAACGCGTAGATACCGGCGCGCAGTTCACCGCCCATGATCAGGTCGGCGAGGGCCTTGTCCTCGGCGTCGTAGCCCTGCTGGAGGTCGCCGTTCTTGGCGGCGGCGATGATGTCCAGGGCGCGGTAGGCGGCCGGGGCCGCGCCGTGCACCTTGGAGTCGGCGAAGGCATGGCCGCGCTCGACGGCCTGGTCCCAGGCCTCGGTGCGGTCGATGACCGGGCGCTCGACCTCGATGTCGCCCTTGAGGACGGAGGCCGTCCACAGCAGCGACTGCTCCAGGAAGTCGGCGCCCTCGAAGATCGCGTCGGCGATCCCGAGGTCGAAGACCTGCTGGCCCTTGAGCTGCTTGTTCTGGTTGAGCGAGTTCTCGATGATGACGCTGACCGCGCGGTCCGCGCCGATCAGGTTCGGCAGCAGCGTGCAGCCGCCCCAGCCCGGGACCAGGCCCAGGAACACCTCGGGGAGCGAGAACGCCGGGACGGCCTTCGAGACGGTCCGGTACGTGCAGTGCAGACCGACCTCGACGCCGCCGCCCATGGCCGCACCGTTGTAGTACGCGAAGGTCGGCACGGCGAGGCCGGCGAGGCGCTTGAAGACCTCGTGGCCGCCCTTGCCGATGGCGAGCGCGTGGTCGTACTCCTTCAGGAGCTCGACGCCCTTGAGGTCGGCGCCGACCGCGAAGATGAACGGTTTGCCGGTGATGCCGACGCCGACGATGTCGCCGTCCATGGCCTCCTTCTCGACCTGGTCGATGGCGGTGTTGAGGTTCGCCAGCGAGGCCGGGCCGAAGGTGGTCGGCTTGGTGTGGTCGTGCCCGTTGTCCAGGGTGATCAGGGCGAACCGCCCGGCCTGGAAGGGCAGATCGAAGTGGCGTACGTGCGCCTGGGTGACGACCTCGTCCGGGAACAGCTCGGCCGCACCCTTCAACAGCTCAGCGGTGGTGCTCACTTGTCCCCCTCGAAGTGCGGGTTCTCCCAGATGACCGTCGCGCCCATGCCGAAGCCGACGCACATGGTGGTCAGGCCGTAGCGGACGTGCGGCTGCTCCTCGAACTGGCGGGCCAGCTGCGTCATCAGACGGACGCCGGAGGAGGCCAGCGGGTGGCCGAAGGCGATGGCGCCGCCGTACTGGTTGACGCGCTCGTCGTCGTCGGCGATGCCGTAGTGGTCCAGGAAGGCCAGGACCTGGACGGCGAAGGCCTCGTTGATCTCGAAGAGGTTGATGTCCTCGATCGACAGACCGGCCTTGGCGAGGGCCTTCTCCGTGGCCGGGATCGGGCCGTAGCCCATGACCTCCGGCTCGACGCCCGCGAAGGCGTAGGAGACCAGGCGCATCTTGACCGGCAGGTTGTTCTCGCGGGCGAAGTCCTCGCTCGCGATGATCGACGCGGTGGCGCCGTCGTTCAGACCGGCCGCGTTACCGGCGGTGACCCGGCCGTGGACGCGGAACGGGGTCTTGAGGCCCGCCAGGTTCTCCAGGGTGGTGCCCGGGCGCATCGGCTCGTCCGCCGTCACCAGGCCCCAGCCGGTCTCGCCGGCCTCGGCGTTGGTACGACGCACGGAGATCGGCACCAGGTCGGCCTGGATCTTGCCGTTGGCGTACGCCTTGGCGGCCTTCTCCTGCGAGCGCACCGCGTACTCGTCGGCGCGCTGCTTGGTGATGTGCGGGTAGCGGTCGTGCAGGTTCTCCGCGGTCATGCCCATGAACAGGGCCGACTCGTCGACCAGCTTCTCGCTGACGAACCGCGGGTTCGGGTCCACGCCCTCGCCCATGGGGTGGCGGCCCATGTGCTCGACACCACCGGCGATGACGGCGTCGTAGGCGCCGAAGGCGATGGAACCGGCGGTCGTCGTCACCGCGGTCAGGGCGCCGGCACACATGCGGTCGATGGAGTAGCCCGGGACGGACTGCGGGAGGCCCGCGAGGATGCCGGCGGTGCGGCCGAGGGTCAGGCCCTGGTCGCCGATCTGGGTGGTCGCAGCGATGGCGACCTCGTCGATCTTCTTCGGGTCGAGACCCGGGTTGCGGCGCAGCAGCTCCCGGATCGCCTTCACGACGAGGTCGTCGGCGCGGGTCTCGTGGTAGATGCCCTTCGGGCCCGCCTTGCCGAACGGGGTGCGGACGCCGTCGACGAAGACGACGTCCCTGACGGTACGAGGCACGATGGCTCTCCTCCAGAGGTGCGGGGGCGCTGAGCGCGCGCTTATGACCATGCTACTAATGAGTAACGTAGCTGCACAGTCCTGCTGGGTCGAGCGGTGAAGGTCACACAGCTGGTCGCGTCTGAGGAAATGCCCGGCGTTGTTGGCTGTGCCCACCCTCCCCCACTCTCGGCTTCGCTCGAGCGGGGGGACCCCCATCGCCCTGCGGAACGACTGCCCACAGCCGGGCCGGGCCTATCCCTGCGGCGGCGCTGTGGAGCCTCTGGGGGTCAGTACAGGCGTCGGTACTGGATGCGAGCCTGGGCCCTCGCCCGTGATCAGGCCGAACAGGTTTCTCGCCACGTCCGCCCCTAAGCCGTGCACTTCGTGGCTCATCGCGGAGAGTGTCGGGTGGGTGAGGCGGCACAGTTGGGAGTCGTCCCAGGCCAGGAGGGAGACGTCGCCGGGGACGCTCAGTCCCATTTCCGCCGCCACCGACAACCCCGCCACGGCCATGATGTCGTTGTCGTACACGATCGCCGTCGGCCGGTCCGGCGGGGACGCGGTGAGCAGCGACCGGGTGGCCCGCGCGCCCGCGTCGCCCGAGAAGTCCGTCGCCACCTGCCAGGCGCCGGCCAGCTGCAGTCCGCGTGCCGCCTCGTCGAACGCGGCCGTACGGATCGCGGTGTGCCCGAGGGTCGCCGCACCGCCCACCCGGGCGATCCGCCGATGCCCCAGGGCGGCCAGATAGCGCACCGCCTCGGTGACCGCCGTGGCGTCGTCGGTCCACACCGAGGTCAGCCCGCCGGTCAGCGACGGATGACCGACGGCGACCACCGGCAGCCCGAGCCGCTCGGCCACGGCCACCCGGGGGTCGTCGGCCCGGAAGTCCACCAGGATCGAGCCGCCGATCTGCCGCCCCCTCCACCAGGAGTCGAGCAGCCCGGCCTCCTCGTCCAGGTTCTTCACCAGCCGCAGCAGCAGCGAGCAGGAGTGCTCGGTCAGCACGCCCTCCAGGCCGGATATGAACTCCATGTAGAACGGCTCCAGCCCGAGCATCTGCGCCGGCCGGCAGATCGCCAGCCCCACCACGTCCACCCGCGCCCCGGCCAGTGTCCGTGCGGTCAGGTTCGGCGCCCAGCCCAGCTCCTGGGCGGCCCGGAAGATCCGGTCCCGGGTCGCCTCGGACAGTCCCGGCTTGTGGTTGAAGGCGAGCGACACGGCACCCTTGGACACGCCCGCGCGCGCGGCCACGTCCTTGATGGTGACGCGGGGAGTGGTCATCAGACGGGCTCCACGCAGTACAGGGCAGCTCGGGCGGCGGCCGCCTCGGGAGTCTTCCAGCCGCTGACGCCGAACGTCACCTGCTCCCCGGGGAGCAGGGTCACGAGCCCGCGATCGGCCCGCGCGTCCGGGTCGAGCCGGTCGGCCTGGAGCAGCAGATCCCGTACGAGGGTGCGGGCCGTCACCGTGATCCCGCCCGGCACGAGCCCGACGTCGAACTCCGGCCGGGGGTACGGGATGTCGCGGTCCGGCGCGGGAAAGTGCAGGGCCCGCAACCCTCCCCCACTCTCGACTTCTCCCCCACTCTCGACTTCTCCCCCACTCTCGACTTCGCTCGAGCGGGGGGACCCCCATGAGCGGGGGGACCCCCATGAGCGGGGGGACCCCCACGCATCCGCGACCAGGAACTCCTTCGTCCCGACGGGCTCCAGCTCCTGCGGCACGGGCACCACCGTCACGGCCCGCGGCCCGGCCGTGCAGCCCACGTCCGCCGCGCCGATCACCCCGCCCTCGACGGACATCCGGCGCAACGTCACCTCACCCGCCCACGCCCGCCCGGCCTGGTTGACCACCGCCAGCACCAGCCGGCCGTCCCGCTGCTGCACCGTCAGCAACCGGTCCGCGTACAGCCGTCGCAGCTCGTGGTACAGCGGTTTCTCCCGCCCGTCCCCGTCGATCGCCGCCCATGAGGTCACCGGCCAGCAGTCGTTGAGCTGCCAGACGACCGCCCCCGCGCACACGGGCCAGTGCGACCGCCAGTACTCGATCCCGGCGGCGACGGCACGCGCCTGGTTGAGCTGCGCGAGGTAGTGCCAGCGGTCGAAGTCGCCCTCGGGGAAGGCGAAATGCCGCTCCAGTCCGCGGCGCAGCTTGCCGTTGCCGTCGTCCGCCTTCTGGTGGTGCAGCATGCCGGGGGAGTCGGCCGCGAGGTCCCCACCGGGCAGGGCGCGCCGCAGCGTGGCGTACGTGGGAGGCGCCTGCCAGCCGAACTCCGCGACGAACCGGGGGACATGGCGGCGGTAGTCGGCGTAGTCGGTGCGGTTCCACACCTCCCAGGAGTGGTGCGTGCCGTGCGCCGGGTCGTTCGGGTGATGGTCCCAGGATCCGGACCACGGGCTGCCCGCCGTGTACGGCCGCGTCGGGTCCAACTCGGCCACCACCCGCGGCAGCAGACCCAGGTAGTACCCCTCGCCCCACGACTGACCGGCGAGCCGTCGCTCCCAGTCCCAGTCCCGGAAGCCCCACAGGTTCTCGTTGTTGCCGTTCCACAGCACCAGCGACGGATGGGGCATCAGCCGTACGACGTTCTCGCGGGCCTCCGCCTCCACCTCACCCCGCAGCGGCTGCTCCTCCGGGTAGGCGGCGCACGCGAACGGGAAGTCCTGCCAGACGAGCAGCCCCAGCTCGTCGCAGGCGTCGTAGAAGTCCTCGCTCTCGTAGATCCCGCCGCCCCACACCCGCACGAGGTCCACCCCGGCGTCGGCCGCCTGCCGCAGTCGGCGCCGGTAGCGCTCGCGGGTGATCTGGGACGGGAACACGTCGTCCGGGATCCAGTTGACACCCCGCGCGAAGAGACGTTCGCCGTTGACGACGAGGGTGAATCCGGTGCCATGTGCATCGGCCGAGGTGTCCAGCCCGACGGTGCGGAAGCCGATGCGCCGCCGCCAGACATCAAGGGCGTCGGTTCCCTGCAGCAGGGTCAACTCCACGTCGTACAGCGGCTGTTCGCCGTACCCGCGCGGCCACCACAGCTGCGGGTCCGGCACGTCCAGCCGTACGACTCCCCGTGTCCCGTCGATCTCCGCCCGTGCCCGCCTGGCGCCCACCCGCGCCTCCACGGCCAGCTCGGCCTCGACGCGGGTCCGCTCGACGTCGACGTACAACTCGACGCGCCCGGTGCCCTCCTCGACGGTCACGAGCGGGCGCACGCGGGCGATCCGGGCCGTCGACCAGTGCTCCAGGCGGACCGGCCGCCAGATCCCGGCCGTCACCAGCGTCGGCCCCCAGTCCCAGCCGAAGGAGCAGGCCATCTTCCTGATGTACTGGTAGGGCTCGGCATACGCGCCCGGCCGCTCACCCAGCCGGTCGCGCACGGCCCCGGCCTCGGTGTACGCGGAGGCGAACCGGACGGCGAGCCGCCCCTGGAGACCGGTGACGTCGAAGCGGTAGGAGCGGTGCATGTTCCGCACCCGGCCGAGGACTTGACCGTCGAGCAGGATCTCGGCGGCCGTGTCGAGCCCGTCGAAGACGAGGTCGGTCTGCTCGTGCGGGGAGACGGCGGCGACATCCCTCTCGTACGTCCACTCCCGCCGCCCCACCCACGCCACCTCGGTCTCGTTCCGCCCGAGGAACGGATCCGGGATGACCCCCGCGGCCAGCAGATCGGTGTGCACACAGCCCGGCACCGCGGCGGGCAGGACATCCCCCTCGTGCCGCACGGTCCATCCGTCGGTGAGCGGTGTGGCCTCCAGCATGCGCTCTCCCTCTGAACCGGTCTATCCACGGTGTTCTCGAGTGCCAGTCATCCTTGGCGGGTTTGGGACTTTACCGGTTGAGAAAGCGCTGTCAGAGTGCCGAATCAGCCAAACCGCACGTGCTCGTCCGTCCCGAGAACTTCCCGAGAACGGAGCTGATGCACATGAACCGCCGTACAGTCCTCGCCGCCGCAGCGGCCGCCCTGCTGCTCTCCGCCTGCACCGGAACCGGAGGTACGTCAAAGGGCGCCGAGGCGAAGGCGCCGGTCGATCCGTCGAAGGTGAGCGGGACGATCACGGTCCTCACCCACCGGACCGACCTCGTGCAGAACGGCACGATGAAAAAGTACGCAGCCGCGTTCAACAAGACCTATCCCGACGTGCAGGTCGAGTTCCAGGCCCTCACCAACTACGAGGCCGAGGTCAAGATCCGGATGAACACGGAGAACTACGGCGACGTCCTGATGATCCCCGCGGTGATCAAGAAGGACGACTACCCGAAGTTCTTCGCCTCGCTGGGCACGGTGGCCGAGCGCAGCAAGAAATACCGGTTCACCGACTTCTCGACCGTCGACGGCAAGGTCTACGGCCAGAGCCCGATCGGCGTGATGCCCGGCTTCGTCTACAACAAGCGGGTCTGGCGGGAGGCCGGCATCACCGAATGGCCCACCACGCCCGACGAGTTCCTCGCCGGACTGAAGACCATCAAGGCAAAGACCGACGCCATCCCCTACTACACCAACTTCGCCGCCCAGTGGCCGCTGACCTCATGGACGTACGTCAACGGCTCGGTGCACTGCGACCCGCAGGCGACCACCGAACTGGCCGAGGGCGATCCCTGGGCCGAGGGCGCCGACCTGCGCGTCGGTGACACGCTGCTGTACGACATCGTTCGGCAGGGCCTCGCCGAGAAGGACCCGACGACCACCAACTGGGAGTCGTCCAAGCCTCGGTTGGCGAAGGGCGAGATCGCCACCCAGTGGCTCGGCAGCTGGGCGATCATCCAGTTCCAGGACGCCGCCCGGCAGGCCGGCACGAACCCCGACGACATCGGCTTCATGCCCTTCCCGGCGCAGGTGGACGGCACCTTCTGCGCGACCCTCGCGCCCGACTACAACCAGGCCGTCAACATCCACTCCGAGCACAAGGAAGCGGCCCGCGCCTGGATCGACTGGTTCACCGACAAGTCCGGCTACGACCGGGACAACCTGGCCATCTCACCGCTGAAGGACGCACCCCTGCCCGAGGTGCTCGAGCCGTACGAGGACGCGGGCGTGAAGCTCATCGAGCTGGACGACTCCGCGGGCGCGAAGGTCAAGCTGATCGACAACGACTCCGAGGTCGGCATCTACAAGCCCGACTACCGCCAGGACCTCGTCGACCTCGCGCGCGGCGCCCGCGAGGGCAGTCTGGACGGCTTCCTGGGCGACCTCGGCGAGAAGTGGACCGAGACGCAGGGCAACGTGGGGTCCTGATGGCGGACACCACCGAGAAGGCCCCGTCCGAGGCAGCCCTCGCGCCCCGGCCGCCACAGGCGGCTCCGGCCCCGCGCAGGGCACGCCTGTGGCGGGGCCTCATCCCCTGGCTGTTCCTGATCGCCCCGCTCGCGCTGCTGCTCGTCTTCACCTACGCGCCGATCGCCAACATGGTCGCGTACAGCTTCACCGACTGGGACGGCGTGAGCCCCGAGCTGCACTACACGGGCGCCGGCAACTACGCCGAGATCTTCACCCGCGAAGACCTCTTCCAGGTCTTCTTCGTCTCCGGCTACTACCTCGCCGCCTCCGTCGTACAGATCGTGGTCGCCCTCTACTTCGCCACGATCCTCAGCTTCAACGTCCGCTTCCGGAACTTCTTCAAGGGCGTGCTCTTCTTCCCGTACCTGATCAACGGGGTCGCGATCGGCTTCGTCTTCCTCTACTTCTTCCAGGACGGCGGCACCCTCGACTCGGTGCTGAGCCTGTTCGGCGTCCACCCCGACCACGCCTGGCTCGGCTCACCGACCTCCGCGAACGTCTCCCTCGCCGGTGTCTCGGTCTGGCGCTATCTGGGGCTGAACTTCGTCCTCTTCCTGGGCGCGATCCAGTCCATCCCGGGGGAGCTGTACGAGGCGGCCGAGCTGGACGGCGCGAACCGCTGGCACCAGTTCCGCCACATCATCGCGCCCGGCATCAAGCCGGTGCTCAGCCTGAGCGTGATCCTGTCCGTCTCCGGCTCGCTCTCGGTCTTCGAGATTCCGTACATCATGACCGGCGGGGCGACCGGCACCGAGACCTTTGTGATCCAGACCGTGAAGCTGGCCTTCCAGTTCAACAAGACGGGGCTCGCCTCGGCGGCGGCCGTCGTGCTGCTGCTGATCATCCTGGCGGTGACCTGGGTGCAGCGGCGCCTCGTCCCCGACGAGAGGGTGGACCTGGTATGACGCGCCGCGCGGTGGCCCGCACCCTGGTGTATCTGTCGCTGGTCCTGGCGACCGTCGTCGTCCTGCTCCCGCTGGCCGTCGTCCTCCTGACCTCCCTCAAGTCCGAGGACGAGATGGCCGACGACAGCGGGGCCCTCGCCCTGCCCGACGACCTGCTGAACTTCTCCAACTATGTGACGGCCTTCCAGGACGGCCGGATGCTCTCGGCGTTCGGGAACACCGCCTTCATCCTGCTGTTCGCGATCGGCGGGACCGTCCTCATCGGCTCGATGGCCGCGTACGCGATCGACCGTTTCGCCTTCCGTTTCAAGAAGGCGGTGGTGGCGCTGTTCCTGGTGGCCGCGCTCGTCCCCGGGGTGACGACCCAGGTGGCGACCTTCCAGATCGTCAACAGCTTCGGGATGTTCGACACCCGCTGGGCGCCGATCGTGCTCTACATGGGCACGGACATCGTGTCGATCTACATCTTCCTGCAGTTCGTACGATCCATCCCGGTCTCCCTGGACGAATCGGCCCGCCTCGACGGCGCCAACGCCTTCACGATCTACCGAAAGATCATCTTCCCGCTTCTGAAACCGGCGATCGCCACGGTCGTGATCGTGAAGGGCATCACCGTCTACAACGACTTCTACATCCCGTTCCTGTACATGCCGTCGGAGGATCTCGGCGTGATGTCGACGTCGTTGTTCCGCTTCCGTGGCCCGTTCGGCGCGCACTGGGAGACCGTCTCGGCGGGCGCGGTCCTGGTCATCCTGCCCACGCTGATCGTCTTCCTGCTGTTGCAGCGCTTCATCTACAACGGCTTCATGAAAGGAGCGACCAGGTGAGGTGCTGTTAGGGGCGCGGGGCTGTATCGATATGCGGCTCCTCCCCCACTCTCGGCTTCGCTCGAGCGGGGGACCCCCACCGTGGGCGCGATCAGCCACGACGGGCTCGCAGCCGCCCCACGACAGAATCCTCTACGGCGCCTTCGCGGACAACGCAGCCACCAGAACCGGCGTGACCAGCGCCACCTGCCACGCCCGGGCCCCGTACCCGACCAGCGTGGCAGCAATGGCCTCCCCGTCGACGGGCTTCGGCGGCTCCCAGCACAGGCGCCGCACGGTGTCCGGCGCGATCAGGTTCTCCTGAGGCAGGTTGAGCTGCTCGGCCAGCGCCGACACCCCGGTGCGCGCCGCGGACAGCCGAGCCGCGGCCGCCGGATCCTTGTCCGCCCACGCCCGTGGCGGCGGCGGCCCGGCCACCGGCTGCCCCGGCTGCGGCAGCCGGTCCTCGGGCAACGCCTTCGCGCGATCCACCGCGGCCTGCCACTGCTCCAGCTGCCGCCGCCCCACCCGGTGCCCGAACCCGTTCAGGGCCGACAGAGCGTGCACATTCGACGGCATGGAAAGCGCGGCCTCGACGATGGCCGCGTCGCTGAGAACCTTGCCCGGCGATACGTCTCTGCGCTGGGCGATCCGGTCCCGCATCTGCCACAGCTCCCGCACGACGGCCAGCTGCCGCCGACGCCGTACTTTGTGCATCCCCGACGTACGACGCCACGGATCCTTACGGGGCTCGGGCGGCGGAGCCGACGCGATCGCGGCGAACTCCTGCCGGGCCCACTCCAGCTTGTCCTGCCGGTCCAGCTCCTTCTCCAGGGCGTCGCGCAGATCGATGAGCAGCTCGACGTCGAGGGCCGCGTACCGAAGCCAGGGCTCGGGGAGCGGGCGGGTGGACCAGTCGACCGCGGAGTGTCCCTTCTCCAGGACGAAGCCGAGTACGTTCTCGACCATGGCCCCCAGGCCGACCCGCGGAAACCCGCAGAGCCGTCCGGCCAGCTCGGTGTCGAACAGCCGCGTGGGGATCATGCCTATCTCCCGCAGGCACGGCAGGTCCTGGGTGGCCGCGTGCAGCACCCACTCCACGCCGGACAGCGCCTCGCCGAGCCCCGACAGGTCGGGGCAGGCGGCGGGGTCGATCAGCGCGGTGCCCGCGCCCTCCCGGCGCAGCTGCACGAGGTAGGCGCGCTGTCCGTAGCGGTAACCGGAGGCACGCTCGGCGTCCACGGCTACCGGGCCGGAGCCGGCGGCGAAGGCGGCGATGACCTCCGCGAGGGCGGCCTCGTCCGCGATCACGGGCGGAATGCCCTCGCGCGGCTCCAGCAAAGGGATCGGTGACAGGTCGGGCGCCCCTGCTGCAGAAGTTCCGCCGTCGTCCGGAGGGGCGCCCCCGGTGGTTCGCAGTGAAGTGTCTGCTGCGGTGTCTTGGGCGTCGGTCACCTGTCAAGGGTATCCGTGGATGGACAGCGCCCGCCGACGGAACGTTCCGTCGACGGGCGCGCGAGGGTCGTAAACCAGTCAGGCCGGTGCGGGACCGGGTGCACGACGGGCGGGGGAGGCGGGGCGGATCGGCGGCCGATCCGGTTCACGTCCGTGGTGGTGAGGCGGAGGGGCGGGGGAGGGGCGGTTCGAAGGATCGGAGGTGCGGTGAGTGTCAGTGGATGATGCCGGTGCGCAGGGCCACCGCCACCATCC
>NZ_JBQQCE010000271.1:0-12952 GCF_052245645.1 Streptomyces sp. KR55
CACCGGACGAGCGACGGGGGCAGGAGAGATGACCGAGCACGAGAAGCAGCCCACAGCCGAGCGAGATCAGGCACCCAGGGAAACGCACAAGGAAACCGGCGAGGACCGCACCCGGCAGGATGATGCGCCTCGGGAAAACGGAGCACAGGTGGGTACGGGCGTCGAAGGCAACGGGGTCCCCGAGACGGCCATCCCCGAGCTGGTGATCATCTCCGGCATGTCCGGAGCCGGACGCTCGACGGCCGCGAAGTGTCTGGAGGACCTCGGCTGGTTCGTCGTCGACAACCTCCCGCCCGCCCTGATCCCCACCATGGTGGAGCTCGGCGCCCGCTCCCAGGGCAACGTGGCGCGGATCGCGGTCGTCGTCGACGTCCGCGGCCGCCGCTTCTTCGACAACCTCCGCGAGTCCCTCGCCGACCTCGACAGCAGAGGCGTCACCCGGCGGATCGTCTTCCTGGAGTCCTCCGACGAGGCCCTGGTGCGCCGCTTCGAGTCCGTGCGCCGCCCGCACCCCCTCCAGGGCGACGGCCGCATCGTCGACGGCATCGCCGCCGAGCGTCAGCTGCTGCGCGAGCTGCGCGGCGACGCCGACCTGGTGATCGACACCTCCAGCCTGAACGTGCACGAGCTGCGCGCCAAGATGGACGCCCAGTTCGCCGGCGAGGAGGAGCCCGAGCTGCGGGCCACCGTGATGTCGTTCGGCTACAAGTACGGCCTCCCCGTCGACGCCGACCTCGTCGTCGACTGCCGGTTCCTGCCCAACCCACACTGGGTGCCCGAGCTGCGCCCGTTCACCGGCCTGAACGACGAGGTCGCCTCGTACGTCTTCAACCAGCCCGGCGCGAAGGAGTTCCTCGACCGCTACGCCGAGCTGCTCCAGCTCATCGCGACCGGCTACCGGCGCGAGGGCAAGCGGTATGTGACCATCGCGGTCGGCTGCACGGGCGGCAAGCACCGCTCGGTCGCCATGTCGGAGAAGCTCGCCGCGCGCCTCGCGGCCGAGGGCGTGGAGACGGTGGTCGTGCACCGGGACATGGGACGCGAATGACCGGACGTACGTCGCGGCTCAGCAGGCTGCGCGGGGTCACCCCGGAAGGGCGCGGCGGCCGGCTCGCCGAGCCCCGGGGTGGCCGGGCGCGCCGCCGGGGCGCCCAGCCCAAGGTGGTCGCCCTCGGCGGTGGCATGGGCCTGTCCGCCTCGCTCGCCGCGCTGCGCCGGATCACCGGCGATCTCACCGCCGTCGTCACCGTGGCCGACGACGGCGGCTCCAGCGGCCGGCTGCGCGACGAGCTGGGCGTGCTGCCGCCCGGCGACCTGCGCAAGGCGCTGGCCGCGCTGTGCGGGGACGACGAGTGGGGCCAGACCTGGGCCCGGGTCATCCAGCACCGCTTCCAGTCCCAGGGCGAACTGCACGAACACGCGGTGGGCAACCTGCTGATCGTCGCTCTGTGGGAGCAACTCGGCGACCACGTCCAGGCGCTCGACCTGGTCGGCAAGCTGCTGGGCGCGCAAGGGCGCGTGCTGCCCATGTCCGCCGTGCCCCTGGAGCTCCAGGCCCTGGTCAAGGGGCACGACCCGGACCGGCCGGAGGAGATCGAGACGGTCTGCGGCCAGGCGACCGTGGCGCTCACCCCCGGTGAGGTGCAGTCCGTGCACCTCGTGCCGAACGACCCGCCCGCCGTACCCGAGGCCGTCGAGGCGGTCCTGGACGCGGACTGGGTGGTGCTCGGCCCCGGCTCCTGGTTCTCCTCGGTCATCCCGCACCTGCTCGTGCCCGAACTGCTGGACGCCCTCATGGAGACGAAGGCGCGCCGGGTACTCTCGCTGAACCTCGCCCCGCAGCCCGGAGAAACCGAGGGCTTCTCCCCGCAGCGTCATTTGGAGGTTTTGGGACGACACGCCCCTAAACTCGCCCTGGACGTGGTGCTGGCCGACGAGGCCGCCGTGCCCGACCGCGACTCGCTGACCGACGCCGCCCGGCGTTTCGGGGCCGCGGTCGAGCTGGCCCCGGTGGCCCGGAGGGACGGAACTCCGCGGCACGATCCGGAGCTGCTGGCTGCCGCGTACGACCGTATTTTTCGGATGCATGGAAGGATCGGCCCATGGCGATGACGGCAGCGGTGAAGGATGAGATCTCCCGGCTCCCCGTCACCCGGACCTGCTGCAGGAAGGCGGAGGTCTCCGCCATTCTGCGGTTCGCCGGCGGCCTCCACCTGGTCAGCGGGCGCATCGTGATCGAGGCGGAGCTGGACACCGCGATGGCGGCCCGCCGCCTCAAGCGGGACATCCTGGAGATCTTCGGGCACAGCTCGGAGCTGATCGTGATGGCGCCGGGCGGGCTGCGGCGCGGTTCGCGCTACGTCGTGCGCGTCGTCGCGGGCGGCGACCAGCTGGCCCGGCAGACCGGCCTCGTGGACGGCCGGGGCCGCCCGATCCGCGGTCTGCCCCCGCAGGTGGTCTCGGGGGCCACCTGTGACGCCGAGGCGGCCTGGCGGGGCGCCTTCCTGGCGCACGGTTCGCTCACCGAGCCCGGCCGCTCCTCCTCGCTCGAGGTGACCTGCCCCGGCCCCGAGGCCGCGCTCGCGCTCGTCGGCGCCGCCCGCCGGCTGTCCATCGCCGCGAAGGCCCGCGAGGTGCGCGGCGTGGACCGGGTCGTCGTCCGGGACGGCGACGCCATCGGCGCCCTCCTCACCCGCCTCGGCGCCCACGAGTCGGTGCTGGCCTGGGAGGAGCGCCGGATGCGCCGCGAGGTCCGCGCCACGGCGAACCGCCTCGCCAACTTCGACGACGCCAACCTGCGCCGCTCCGCCCGCGCGGCCGTCGCCGCCGGCGCCCGCGTCCAGCGCGCCCTGGAGATCCTCGGCGACGACGTCCCCGAGCACCTCGCCGCCGCCGGCCGGCTCCGCATGGAGCACAAGCAGGCCTCCCTGGAGGAGCTGGGCGCCCTCGCCGACCCGCCGCTGACCAAGGACGCCGTCGCGGGCCGTATCCGCCGCCTGCTGGCCATGGCCGACAAGCGGGCCGCCGACCTCGGTATCCCGGGCACGGAGGCCAACCTCACCGAGGAGCTGGCGGACAACCTCGCGGGATGACCTGACGAGCGATCAGCACGCCGGTGCCGACGCCCACTTGGGTGGTCGGCACCGGCGTGTGTGCGTGTCGGAGGCGCCCTTGACTCGATCATGAAGTGTCATGAGCCTGGCAGCTATTCGCCACTGGGGCGATCCAGTACCAGGGGGGTAAATGAGACACAGAGCGAGATCGATCCTCGCTGTCGGCGCGCTCCTGATCGGTGGAGCAAGCATCGCACCCTTCGCCCAGGCACAGGGCACCAGTTCCACGAGTCCTGACGCGGAAGAGGTCAAGGTCTACCGCGCCGAAGTCACCAAGCAGCAGATCCCCCTGCTGCTCGCAACCGGTCAGGACGGTCACGAACTCGGCGAACAGGCTCCCGACAAGGGCACCGCCACCGTCGAGGTCTACCTCACCGACAAGCAGGCCAGGAAACTCGAAAAGCAGGGCGTCGACCTCAGGGAGCACAAGCTCTCGGCGCAGGCACGCGCGCGTGTGGCCGCCGCCGGGGACGGCGTCTACCGGCCGTACAGCGGAACGGGCGGTCTCAAGGAGGAGATCCTCCGCACCGGCCAGGAGCACCCGTCACTCACCAAGGTCGTCTCCATCGGCAAGACGGTCCAGGGCCAGGACATCCTCGCCCTCAAGCTCACCAGGAACGCGAAGCGGACCAAGGACGGAGCCAAGCCCTCCACCCTGTACATGTCCACCCAGCACGCGCGCGAGTGGATCACCCCGGAGATGACCCGGCGGCTGATGCACCACTACCTGGACAACTACGCCACGGACAAGCGGATCAAGAGGATCGTCGACACGACCGAGCTGTGGTTCGTCCTCGTCGCCAACCCCGACGGCTACGACTGGACCCACGCCCCCGAGGGCGACCGCCAGTGGCGCAAGAACATGCGCGACAACAACGGCGACGGTGCCTGGACGATCGGCGACGGCGTCGACCTCAACCGCAACTTCGCCTACAAGTGGGGCTACGACGACGAGGGTTCGTCCCCGTACCCCACCAGCCAGACCTACCGCGGCCCCGGCCCGAACTCCGAACCGGAGACCAAGGCGCTCGACGCCTTCGAGCGGCGTATCGGCTTCGAGTACGGCATCAACTACCACTCCGCCGCCGAACTCCTCCTCTACGGGGTCGGCTGGCAGGTGGCCACGCCGACCCCGGACGACGTGCTCTACAAGGCCCTCGCCGGTACGCCGGAGAACTCCGCGATCCCGGGCTACCACCCGCAGCTCTCCTCCGAGCTCTACACCACCAACGGCGAGGCGGACGGTCACGCGGCCAACATCAACGGCACCGCGATGTTCACACCGGAGATGTCGACCTGTCAGACGGCCTCGAACGTCGACCCGGACGATGCCTGGAAGCCCGCGGACTGCGCGTCGATCTTCACCTTCCCGGACGACGAGAAGCTGATCCAGCAGGAGTTCGAGAAGAACATCCCGTTCGCGCTCTCCGTCGCCGAGTCCGCGGCCCGGCCGGACCGGCCGAAGTCGTCGGTCGGCATCGACGCCCCCGACTTCACACCGGCGGCCTTCACGACGTCGTACGCGCGCGGCGCCGACCAGGAGGTCTCCGTCGTCGCACGCAGGTCCGTGCGGGACAAGGAGCTCAGGTACCGCGTCAACGGCGGCCGTACGCAGGACGTGGCGCTCCGGCCGTGGCAGGGCGGTGAGACGTTCGGCGGTGAGGACAACCTCCACTTCGACGAGTACCGGGCCGAAGTCGACGACGGCGATCCCGGGGACAGGGTCGAGGTCTGGTTCACCGGTGAGACGAAGAGCGGGAAGCGCACCGAGAGCGAGCACTTCACGTACACGGTGGCCGAACGGCCGCGCGCGGACACGCTCGTCGTCGCCGAGGAGGGGGCGCCCGCGACCCAGGCACAGATGTACGTGGACGCCCTGAAGGCCAACGGCAGGAAGGCGCTCGTCTGGGACGTCGCCACCCAGGGCGCCCCGGACGCGCTGGGCGTACTGAAGCACTTCGACACCGTCGTCCACCACACCGGCGCGGTCCGGCCCGGCGTCGCCACCCAGCTCGAACTGCGCGCCCACCTCAACGAGGGCGGCAGGCTGATCGAGGCGGGCGAGACGGCCGGCGGCTCGGTCGACCTCGGCGGAGGCACCCTGTCGAACGACTTCGGCCAGTACTACCTGGGCGCCTACAGCCGTACGTCCCTGCCGGACGCCACGGCGTTCACCGGCACCGGCAGGCTGGCGGGCGTCACCGGAACCCTCGGCGACGCGCCCGGCAACCCGCTGAACGCGGCCGGATCCTTCGGCGTCACCTCGGACACCCTGCCCGTGGAGACGTTCCCGCAGTTCGAGAGCGCGGGCGCGGGCCAGTACCCGGGGACGGTCAACCCGTACGGCCCGTACGAAGGCGCCTCCATGGCGGCCGTCACGCACTCCGACTACGCCTGGAACCGTCTGACCCGGACCATCGACCTCACCTCCGTCAGCGCGGCCGACGCCCCGACCCTGCGCACCCGGCTCCTGTGGGACACCGAGCAGGGCTACGACCACGCCGTCCTGGAGGCGCACACCGCCGGGGCGGACGACTGGACCACCCTCCCGGAGAAGGGCGGCGCCACCGGCACCGCCGTGCCCACCGAGTGCGAGGCCGGTTACTTCGTCCAGGCGCATCCGGCCCTCGAGCGGTATCTGACCCTGGGCGAGGGCGGCTGCACGCCCACCGGGACGAGCGGTTCCTGGAACAGCTTCACCGGCGCCTCGGACGGCTGGCAGGAGGTCGAGTTCGATCTCTCCGCCTACGCGGGGAAGACGGTCGAGGTCTCGCTCTCCTACATCACCGACCCCGGCTCCGGCGGCCACGGCGTCCTCGCCGACAACGCCTCCGTCGTCATCGGCGGTACGGCCGGCGAGGCCGAGGGCTTCGAGACGTCGCTCGGCGCCTGGAGCACCCCGGGACCGCCCTCGGGCAGCCCCGCGGTGGTCAAGGACTGGGGGCTGTCCGGCGAACTGTTCAAGACATACGGAGCGGTCACCACGGACGACACCGTGCTGCTGGGCTTCGGCCTGGAGCACGTCACCGCGGCGGCCGACCGCAGAGCCCTGATCGGGGAGGCACTCGCAGCACTCGACGACTGAGTTTCCAAAGGTCGACGACGGTCAACGACCGCCGACTCCGCGTAGTCATTCAGGGTGATCGGCTCTCGCGGCCCGGGCGGTCCGTACCCCTACTGGCGGGTACGGACCGCAGTGCCGTGTATGGGCCATCTCGATGTCACCCCGGAGGCCTCGGGGAGGTAGGGTCGGATCCGGTCGGGGACATCCCATACAGCTCGCCGGCGTCAAGACACCGGCGTACCAACGAGGAGATCGGTTCGTGACGATCCGCGTAGGCATCAACGGCTTTGGCCGCATCGGTCGTAACTACTTCCGCGCGCTGCTGGAGCAGGGTGCAGACATCGAGATCGTGGCTGTCAACGACCTGGGTGACACCGCGACCACCGCTCACCTGCTGAAGTACGACACCATCCTGGGCCGCCTCAAGCAGGAGGTCACGCACACCGCCGACACGATCACCGTCGACGGCCACACCATCAAGGTGCTGTCCGAGCGCAACCCCGCCGACATCCCCTGGGGCGAGCTGGGCGTCGACATCGTCATCGAGTCGACCGGCATCTTCACCAAGAAGGAAGACGCCGCGAAGCACATCGCGGGCGGTGCGAAGAAGGTCCTCATCTCGGCCCCGGCCAAGGACGAGGACATCACCATCGTGATGGGCGTCAACCACGACAAGTACGACCCGGCGAACCACCACGTCATCTCCAACGCCTCCTGCACCACCAACTGTGTGGCGCCGATGGCCAAGGTCCTCGACGAGAACTTCGGCATCGTCAAGGGTCTGATGACGACCGTCCACGCGTACACGAACGACCAGCGCATCCTGGACTTCCCGCACAAGGACCTGCGCCGCGCCCGTGCCGCCGCCGAGAACATCATCCCGACCACCACCGGTGCCGCCAAGGCCACCGCCCTGGTCCTGCCGCAGCTCAAGGGCAAGCTGGACGGCATGGCCATGCGCGTCCCGGTCCCGACCGGCTCCGTCACCGACCTGGTCGTCGAGCTCGGCCGTGAGGTCACCAAGGAAGAGGTCAACGCCGCCTTCCAGAAGGCCGCCGAGGGCGAGCTGAAGGGCCTCCTCGAGTACACCGAGGACCCGATCGTCTCCTCGGACATCGTCAACGCCCCGGCGTCCTGCACCTTCGACTCCTCCCTGACCATGGTCCAGGAGGGCAAGAACGTGAAGGTCATCGGCTGGTACGACAACGAGTGGGGCTACTCCAACCGCCTCGTCGACCTCACGGTCTTCGTCGGCAACCAGCTCTGATCACCGGAGCAGGCACCTCGATGTGAGAGCAGGGCTCGGTCAGCGCACACCGCGTTGTCCGAGCCCTGCCGCACGTACTGATCGACCAGCCCTCTCAGGAGTCCCCTCATGAAGACGATCGACGAACTTCTCTCGGAAGGTGTGGACGGCAAGCGGGTCTTCGTCCGTGCCGACCTGAACGTGCCGCTGGCCGACGGTGTCATCACCGACGACGGCCGCATCCGCGCCGTACTGCCCACCGTCAAGGCCCTCGCGGACGCCGGTGCCAAGGTGGTCGTCGCCTCGCACCTCGGCCGCCCCAAGGGTGCCCCGGACCCCGCCTTCTCGCTGCTGCCCGCCGCCCGGCGCCTCGGTGAACTCCTCGGCGCCGAGGCGCAGTTCGCCACCGACACGGTCGGCGAGTCCGCGCAGGCCACCGTCGCCGGACTGGCGAACGGTCAGGTCGCGGTCATCGAGAACCTGCGCTTCAACGCCGGCGAGACGGCCAAGGACGACGCCGAGCGCGCCGCCTTCGCCGACCGGCTCGCCGCCCTCGCCGACGTGTACGTCGGTGACGGTTTCGGCGCCGTGCACCGCAAGCACGCCTCCGTGTACGACCTCCCGGCCCGGCTGCCGCACTACGCCGGCCACCTCATCGCCACCGAGGTCGGCGTCCTCAAGAAGCTCACCGAGGACGTCCAGCGGCCGTACGTCGTCGCCCTCGGCGGCGCCAAGGTCTCCGACAAGCTCGCCGTGATCGACCAGCTGCTCGGCAAGGCCGACCGCCTCCTCATCGGCGGCGGCATGGCCTACACCTTCCTCAAGGCCAAGGGCTACGAGGTCGGCATCTCCCTCCTCCAGGAGGACCAGATCCCGGCCGTCACCGAGTACATCGAGCGCGCCGAGAAGACCGGCGTCGAGCTGGTCCTGCCGGTCGACGTCCTGGTCGCCCCCGAGTTCCCGGACCTGAAGACCAAGGCCCCCGCGAACCCCACCACCGTCGCCGCGGACGCCATCCCGGCGGACCAGGAGGGTCTGGACATCGGTCCGCAGACCCGCAAGCTGTACGCCTCGAAGCTCGCCGACGCCGCCACCGTCTTCTGGAACGGTCCCATGGGCGTCTTCGAGCACCCCGACTACGCCGAGGGCACCAAGGCGGTCGCCCAGGCTCTCATCGACTCCCCGGGCTTCACCGTGGTCGGCGGCGGCGACTCCGCCGCGGCCGTGCGCACCCTGGGCTTCGACGAGAACGCATTCGGCCACATCTCGACCGGTGGCGGCGCCTCCCTCGAATACCTCGAGGGCAAGACGCTCCCCGGCCTCGCCGCACTGGAGGACTGACCCTCAATGACCACCCGTACGCCCCTGATGGCGGGCAACTGGAAGATGAACCTCAACCACCTCGAGGCCATCGCCCACGTCCAGAAGCTCGCCTTCGCCCTGGCCGACAAGGACTACGAGGCCGTCGAGGTCGCCGTCCTGCCGCCCTTCACCGACCTGCGCTCCGTGCAGACCCTGGTCGACGGCGACAAGCTGAAGATCAAGTACGGCGCCCAGGACCTCTCGGCGCACGACTCCGGCGCGTACACCGGCGAGATCTCCGGCGCGATGCTGGCCAAGCTGAAGTGCACGTACGTGGCGGTCGGCCACTCCGAGCGCCGGCAGTACCACGGCGAGACCGACGAGCTGGTGAACGCCAAGGTCAAGGCCGCCTTCAAGCACGGCCTGACCCCGATCATGTGCGTCGGCGAGGAGCTGGAGGTCCGCGACGCGGGCAACCACGTCACGCACACGCTCGCGCAGGTCGAGGGCGGTCTGAAGGACGTGGCGGCCGAGCAGGCCGAGTCCATCGTGATCGCCTACGAGCCCGTCTGGGCCATCGGCACCGGCAAGGTCTGCGGCGCCGACGACGCCCAGGAGGTCTGCGCGGCGATCCGCGGCAAGCTCGCCGAGCTGTACTCCCAGGACGTCGCCGACAAGGTCCGCATCCAGTACGGCGGCTCCGTGAAGTCCGGCAACGTCGCCGAGATCATGGCCAAGGCCGACATCGACGGCGCGCTGGTCGGCGGCGCCTCGCTGGACGCGGACGAGTTCGTCAAGATCGTCCGCTTCCGCGACCAGTGAGTCGACCAGTGAGTATGCGGTAGCGGCGATACGTCGTACCCTTGCGGGGTCCAGCAGTGCATGCTGGACCCCGTCGTCGATCCAGATCCGAGGAAGTTGGTCCAGCCGTGGTTATGGGGTTCTCGATCGCCCTGATCGTCTTCAGCCTGCTGATGATGCTGCTGGTGCTGATGCACAAGGGGAAGGGCGGCGGCCTCTCCGACATGTTCGGTGGCGGCATGCAGTCGTCCGTCGGCGGCTCCTCGGTCGCCGAGCGCAACCTTGACCGCATCACCGTCGTGGTCGGTCTGCTGTGGTTCGCGTGCATTGTCGTGCTGGGCATCCTGATGAAGATCAACAACTGACCGGCACACACATTCCGCACGTAACGCCCCATGTTGGGTACGCGCACCTGAGCGCGGCCTATCATGGGGCTTGCGTCTTTGATATGGGGTCGGTAACTCCAATCACTGGACGCGCGTTGGGCCTTACGTAGACTGAGGCGCTCGCAGCGAAGCGAAACGCCGACTCGCTTCGCGGCACCATCACGCAGGGAGTTACGACCGTGGCAAGTGGCAACGCGATCCGAGGAAGCCGGGTCGGGGCGGGGCCGATGGGCGAGGCCGAGCGCGGCGAGTCCGCGCCCCGTCTGCGCGTCTCCTTCTGGTGCTCCAACGGGCACGAAACACAGCCGAGCTTCGCCAGCGACGCACAGGTTCCCGACACCTGGGACTGCCCGCGCTGCGGGTTCCCGGCCGGACAGGACCGGGACAACCCACCGGCCCCGCCGCGCACCGAGCCGTACAAGACGCACCTGGCGTACGTACGGGAGCGGCGCAGCGACGCGGACGGCGAGGCGATCCTCGCCGAGGCGCTCGCCAAACTGCGGGGCGAGATCTAGGAATTGAGCTCCGGCCGGGCACCGAGCCGTGCCCGGCCCGACGGCTGCCCCCTGTGGTGCTGACACCTGTGGTCAAGGTGAACGTATCTGTTGTTGCACGGCACGACGACGCGACGACAGCTCACGTATTCCGCTGATCAATTAGGTTGGGACCATGAACGCAGACGGCCGTACCAGGCTCAATCAGACGCCCGAGTGGACCGCTCTGGCCAAGCACCGTGAGGAGTTCGCGGACACCCATCTGCGGGATCTGTTCGCGGCGGACCCCGGGCGCGGCTCCGGCTACACGCTGCAGGTAGGGGACCTGTACGTCGACTACTCCAAGCACCTCGTCACCGACGAGACCCTGCGGCTGCTGCGCGAGCTGGCCGCCGCGAGGGACGTCTTCGGCCTACGGGACGCCATGTTCCGCGGCGAGAAGATCAACACGACCGAGAACCGCGCCGTCCTGCACACCGCGCTGCGGGCGCCGCGCGAGGCCGTCATCGAGGTCGACGGGGAGAACGTCGTGCCGGCCGTGCACGCCGTTCTCGACAAGATGGCCGACTTCGCCGAGCGGGTCCGTTCGGGGGAGTGGACCGGGCACACCGGCCAGCGGATCCGCAATGTCGTCAATGTCGGCATCGGCGGCTCCGACCTGGGCCCGGCGATGGCGTACGAGGTGCTGCGCGCCTTCACCGACCGCGATCTGACGGTCCGCTTCGTCTCCAACGTCGACGGCGCCGACCTGCACGAGGCGACGCGCGACCTGGACCCGGCCGAGACGCTGTTCATCATCGCCTCCAAGACCTTCACCACCATCGAGACGGTCACCAACGCCACGTCCGCGCGGAAGTGGCTGCTGGACGCCCTCGGTGACGACGCCGCCGTCGCCCGGCACTTCGTGGCGCTGTCGACGAACGCCGAGAAAGTCGCGGAGTTCGGCATCGACACAGCCAACATGTTCGAGTTCTGGGACTGGGTCGGCGGCCGCTACTCGTACGACTCCGCGATCGGCCTGTCGCTGATGATCGCCATCGGGCCGGACCGCTTCCGGGAGATGCTCGACGGCTTCCACCTGGTCGACGAGCACTTCCGCACCGCCCCCGCCGAGTCCAACGTGCCGCTGCTGCTGGGCCTGCTGGGTATCTGGTACGGCAACTTCCTGGGCGCCCAGTCGCACGCCGTGCTGCCCTACAGCCACTACCTGTCCAGGTTCACCGCCTACCTCCAGCAGCTCGACATGGAGTCCAACGGCAAGTACGTCGGCCGGGACGGACGCGAGGTGGACTGGCAGACCGGACCCGTCGTCTGGGGCACGCCCGGCACGAACGGGCAGCACGCCTACTACCAGCTCATCCACCAGGGCACGAAGCTGATCCCGGCGGACTTCATCGGGTTCGCCGAGCCGGTCGCCGAGCTCAGCGACGAGCTGAAGGCCCAGCACGACCTGCTGATGGCCAACTTCTTCGCCCAGACGCAGGCACTGGCTTTCGGCAAGACGCCGGACGAAGTGCGCGCCGAGGGTGTGCCGGAGGAGCTGGTGGCGCACAAGACGTTCAAGGGTGACCACCCGACGACCACGATCCTCGCGCGTGAGCTCACGCCGTCGGTGCTCGGCCAGTTGGTCGCTCTGTACGAGCACAAGGTGTTCGTCCAGGGCGCGGTCTGGGACATCGACTCCTTCGACCAGTGGGGCGTCGAGCTCGGCAAGGTCCTCGCCAAGCGCGTCGAGCCCGCGCTCACCGAGGGCGCCGAGGTGCCCGGCCTGGACGCGTCCACCAAGGTGCTGGTCGCCAAGTACCGGGAGCTGCGGGGGCGTTGAGCCGGCGCCGGGTGGCCGCGCGGACGTTATCCGGATGCGCGGCCACCTGCCGGCGGGTGACACTGCTCCGGCTCCGTCACCTGCCGGAAGGAACCCCATGGATCAGCTCCTGGCCGCGCTCGCCGACCCGGAACGGCTGAAGCTGTACGCCCGCATCGTGCTGCAGGACCTGCCGCCGCGCGAGGAGGACGCTCCCGCCGTGCGCAAACACCTGGGACGCCTGATCTCGGCCGGGCTCGTGGAACGCCATCCCGACGGCTCCCTGACGGCCGACCCGTCGGTCTTCCGCCGTGCACGCCCCGCCGAACCGGCGGCGGCCGGCGTGCCCCGGCGTCTGACCGGGTTCTTCGCCCACGGGCGGCTGATGTCGATCCCGGTCCGTCCGGTCGTACGCCGTGAACTGCTCGAGCATCTGACGGAAACACTCTTCGCGGCCGAGCGCAGCTATACCGAGCGCGAGGTCAACGAGGCGTTCCGCACCGTCCACGACGACACGTCCGCGCTGCGCCGCTACTGCGTGGAGAACGGTCTGCTCGTGCGCGAGCGCGACGGCAGCAGCTACCGGCGCGTCACCGCGGTCTCCGGGTGACGACGCCGGGAGTCGCGCTCAGGCCACCGCGCTGAGCGTGTCCGCGAGGCGGCGCCGGGCCGCTCGGGCGGCCGGGAGGGCGGCGAGGGCGGTCGCGCCGAGTACGGCGGACGCCCCGAGGAGCAGCAGGAG
>NZ_JBQQCE010000272.1:0-12933 GCF_052245645.1 Streptomyces sp. KR55
CAAGGACCTGGGCAAGCTCCGCTACGTCGTCCAGCAGACCTTCTCGCTCCTGCACCACTTCAAGCGCCTGGCCGTCCGCTGGGAAAGACGCCTCGACCTCCACGACGCCCTCGTCTCCCTCGCCTGCGGCCTCATCTGCTGGAGACGCCTCAAGAAGGCCCGCTCATGAGCCTGGTGCGAGCTCTGAGCGAGTAGTTACTCAAAAGGGGGCGCCGCGACCGGTCACCGTCGTCGACAACCTCAAGCCGGACACCTGGACTGGGTGGCGATAGGCCACCACGGAGGCTGAATTGCGGTCACAGTGGAGCGCCGCCGAAGTCGATCTCGTTTCCGTCCGGATCGTGGTAGGTGGCCTTGCGCACGCCGTTCGGGTAGGTCTCGCGCTTTGTTGGCTCCAGTCCCCGATCGGCGATCTGGGCGACGCGGGCATCGAAGTCGTCGACGAAGATGGTGTGCATGGCGTGGCCAGCGTGCTCGGGCCGCTGTTCGATGGCCACTGACCGATGTTCCGCGAGTTCCCATACGGCCTCCGTGTCGCTCGCGACGAACGTTGGCGGCGAGCCGAGCAGCCGTTCGTACCAGGCCAGTGCCGCTGCATAGTCATTGACTGGGATGCCTGCAAATAGGTCGACGGCCATGCCGCCATGGTAGGTGCAGCGACTCCGTAAACCTCAGGGAGCTCACCTCCCGCCAGCAACGAGCCACAAGATCGTGTTACGAGCTCTAAGCCACTTTCCACACCCCCACGCGGGCCCGGCCTCCCCCTCCCCCTCAAGGGCCGGGCCCGCACCCCCAAGAAAGGCGGGCTCGGCCCCCCTCCCCCTGGAGGCCGGGCCCGCTTCCACATCTGGCCGGTGTCAGGCATGGCGCAAGGCGTCAGCGAGTTCGGCGGCGGTCGGCCGTCGGGCAGGGCTCGGGGCAAGCGCGGCGTGCAACACCTCTTGCACAGACGCCCACGCCGTCGGGGCGCGCAACGGCACCCGTCCCGAGCCGATCACCTGGCGAAGCGGGCCGGCCTTCAACCAGGCCGGGTCAACACCAGCCGCACCGTAGTCAAGCGGCCAGTCCCCAGTGATTCCCCACCACAACGACGCGGCCAGCGTGTACACCTCCGCCGACGGTCGCGGAGCCACGGGCAGCTCACCGCGCTCGACAGCGGCGGCCAACTCGGGGGCCAGGAGGTGAGGCATGCCGCCGCGAAACATCGCCGACGGCGCCAGCCGCTCCGGATGCCAGGCCCAAGAGCAGTCGATGAGGGACACCCCGCGCGCCGTGTGGATGGCGTGACCGGGTTGGAGATCGCAGTGCACCCAACCGGCCGCATGCAACCGTGCGACCGTCTCACAGACCTCGACGACATGCCGTCGAGCCGTCTGGAGGTCCCCCGTGCCCGCGCGGACGCCCTGGAGCGCCTGCCACGTCGACGGCCCCTCGTGCCAGGGGGTGAGCATCCACGCCAGGCTCTCGGCCCGTCCCGCATGCAGTAGGCCGTCTCTCGCGCCCATTGCCGCCAGGACCGCTCCCTCACGGGCCGTTATGACGGTGCCCTCCGGGCCGATGCCGACCTTCAATGCCGCCGTGCGCGCCGGACCGGTCACCCGCCACACCGCGCAGCCGCGCCGGTCACTGATCGGGTCCAGCCGCGCCCCCTCACCGCACTCCTTCTCCAGAACCGCATGAACCTCACTCGGCAGCGTTTCCGCCTTCATGCCTCAACCGTCCTCATCCGTGTCCTAGGGTGTGTGTCGTCCCGGCGGCACCAGAACCGGGACTTCGTGCTTTCCAGGGCGGGAGTGATCTTGGGATACGTCCGTCTGCTGCGCCGCCGCCGCGTCCTGGCCCTCTGGGGCGCACAGGCCCTGTCGGTGTTCGGGGACCGCTTGTACGCCATGGCGATCATGTGGATTGCGTGGCAGGAGTCCGGGGCCTCGGCCATGGGCCTGGTGGCGGTTGCGGAGTCCGTCCCGTACATCGTGATGGGCGCCCTTGGCCGCAGGATCATGGACCGCTTCGCGTCTTTGCGGGCGCTCGCCGGTGTCGATGCCGTCCGGGTCGTACTCGTCGCGGCACTACCGTGGGCGTGGGACGCGGGCGGTACGCCCGCCATGCTGACCCTGGCCGCGCTGCTCGGCCTGGCCGGTGCGGTTTTCGACCCCAACCTAGGTGCGCTGGTCCCGGACCTCGTCCGCCCTGACGAGGTCCAGGCCGTCAACGGGCTCATGGACCTCACCGGGCGGATCGCCCGCATCGCCGGGCCCGGCGCGGCCGGCGCCCTGCTCCTGGTCATCCCCGAGCCCGCGCTGTTCCTGCTGGACGCCGCCACGTTCGCGGTGTCCGCCCTGGTGCTTGCCGCGCTCGGCCGGGCGGCCAGTGCGCCAGCCGCCGGGCCGGTACCGCCCGCCGCCGCCGTCAAGCTACGGGCACGGTCCCTGCTGCGCGCCCACCCGGCGACCGCGGCCGCGATCACCGTGCACGGTGCGGGCATCCTCGCCCAGGCCGTGGCCCTCGCCATGCCTGCACTACTGGCCGCCAGATTCGACGCCGGCGCCGGGGCGTACGGGCTGGTCCTGGCCGCGACCGGAGCGGGCGCGCTCGCCGGGAACCTCGTGGCTGGCAACGTGCGGCTTCCCGCCAGCCCGCCTGTTAGGTACTGCCTCCTGTGGGCGGTATCCGGCCTGCTCTTGGCCTTCACCGGCTCGGCGGGCAACCTGGCCGTCCTGCTGCTGATCTCCGCCGCGTCCGGCGCCGTGGCCCCGTTCCTCGGCATCACGCTACAAACCCACCTGGCCGGGTTCCCCGCGGCTGCGCGACGGCGGCTCATGGCTATCGACCTGACCGTGATCCGGACTGCGGGCACCGCCTCCATGCTCGTGATCCCGGCAGCCGCGGCGGCCTCGCCGACCGCAGGGTTCTGGGCCGGCGGCATGGCCACGGTCGCCGTGGCCGTCACGGGCGCGGTAGCGGCCCGGCGGTGGACCCGGGCGCAGGCCGCTCCCGTCACGGAGACGGCCGTCCTCACCCGCGACTGAGCCATCGTCACAGCCCTTCTGTACTCGGCGGAAAGCGGGAACGGCCGGGCCTCCGCCGAGGCCCGGCCGCTGCCATGACGCTGGCTCAGGTCACACCGCGAGCCGCGTCCAGTGCTCCACGGTGATGTCCTCCAGCGGGATACCGAGCTGCTGGTAGATCCGCTGGTGCATGGTGCCAAACCAGGCGTCACGGCGCTCGTCGAAGAACTCCTGGTCGTACCAGGCGACGCCGAGGATCACGGTGCCGCCGCCGTTGGGGTTGTCCTTCTCGGCTTCGAAGTAGGTGGCCTGCCAGTCCCAGAGCATCAGCTCTTCGGGGCGCTCGCGCAGCCGCTTGTCCGACTCCTCCAGGGCGTTGATGCAGCGTCGGGCGGTGGCCTCGTCGGGGCAGTAGTAGGTGCACTCGCTGCGGGCGATCGGTTTCTTGTCACCGCGCCGGTCGGCGTCGGTGTCCTCGCCGTTGAGGACACGGACCCGGGTGGGTGCGTCCTGGTCCAGGAACTCCTTGAGGATGCTCACGATGGTGTTCTCCTCTTCCCTCGATGGGGTTGGGTTACCAGCCGGTCCCGCTGATCGGTTCCAGGCTGGGGCTTGAGCCGTCGCGCATCTGGACTCCTCCGGGCGCGACGTAGCGGATGTTCAGGCCGAGGCGGACTCCGTTGCCGCGGTTGGAGTGCGAGCGGTGCAGCAGCCGCACATCCATCAGCAACCCGCTGCCGGCGTCGACTGACACGGGCACGCCGCGTGTGCCCTCGGCGACGTGGGCCCCTAGGGCGCGGCCGCGGGAGGCGCCGGTGTCCTCCTCGGCGCCGTACGGCAGGTATCCGGCTCGTTGTGAGCCCGGCACGATGTGCAGACAGCCGGTGTCGACGCGCGCATCTGTCAGCGCCAGCCACGCCGCGACCGACCGCGCGGGGTCGAGCTCGATCCGGTCGTTGATGCCGTCCTGGTGCCAGGGGATCTCGAAGTCGCGCCCCGGCCACTTGATGACGAGGAACGTGTTCTCCACGGCCACGTCCGGGCCGATCAGGTCCCGGACGGCGTTCAGCAGCCGCGGAGCCCGCACGATGGACTGCGCCCATTCCTGGTCACGGTGAGGATTGCGCACGACCTCGCGGGCGGTGCCTCGGTGGGCTGCGACGAGCTCGGCGGCGCGTGCTCGCGCCTTGGCGGGTACGGCCCACTGGTGCACGATCCGGTGCCCGGCGGCGCCCAGTAACTCGTAGGTCCCGCTCTCGTCGGCCATCTGCGACGCTCCCTTTCGTCAGTGGGGTGGTGAAGTCCCGGCGCGGGGAGCTACGCGGGGAGTTGGAACGCTGTCCCCTGCGCTGGGAGGTGGCGCCCTCCTCGCCCTCGGGACCGTCACGCACCGAGGGCGGGGAGGGTGTCTGTGTCAGCCGCTGTAGCCGCAAGCGGGGCGGTAAGGCTGGCTCTAGGGAGTGGTGGGCAGCTCCCATGCGGGCCCGTCGGGCTCGCGGTACCAGACGGTCTGTCTGTCGGGCGTGATGTTCACGTGGAACTCGTCGCGGCGGGGTACGCCGTCGAAGGTCGCGGCGAGGTCTTCCACGGCGTCCCACAGGCGGCGCGGGCCCGCCTGGCGTACCGCCCCGGAGACGGGGGCGGTCGCAGTGGAACCGTCCTCGGTCCACAGGCCCACCGCGGTGAGCTCGCCGTCGTCATCACGCCAGGAACACGAGGTGTAGCCGGGCAGCGCGATCGACAGAGGGAACTTAAAGCGGTCGAGGACGTCGCCGGGCGACACCTTGGTGTCCGTGGGGTCGGCCTCCCGGACAGCATCGAACGCGGGGGCCGCGGCCGGCCTGCGGCGGGGCATGAAGTGCGCGGGTGTCGGCAGGAACCGTCCGGTGGCGTGGCCGCGGGCGGTCACGGTGGCGCGCAGGACGCCGTATCCGATGGGGGCGACGATGACCGCGCCGGGCGCGGCCTGGTCGAGGAAGGCGTCCGGGATGGCGCGCAGAGCGGCGGTGGCGATGATGCGCGTGTAGGGGGCCCGGCCGGGCCAGCCGCCGGCGCCGTCTCCGGTGGCGACGTAGGGCCGGTATCCCGCCTGTTCGAGTCGGCGGGCCGCGGCATCGACGAGTCCCGGGTCGACGTCGACACTGGTCACGTTCTCGTCGCCGAGACGGTGGGAGAGCAAGGCCGCGTTGTAGCCGGTGCCCGTGCCCAGCTCGAAAACAGCATCGCCGTCGTGGACATCGAGGGCCTCGAGCATGGCCAGCATGAGGACGGGTTCGCTGGACGAGCTGGTGGGGATGCCGTGCTCGTCGAGCTGCGTCGTCAGGGCGTTGTTGGAGTACACGGTGTCGAGGTAGCGGGGATCCCCCCACTGGACGGGCAGCCATGAGCCGTTGTCGGTCTGGGTGTAGAAGGTGGGCACGAAGACGTGCCTGGGGACGGAGGCGAACGCGTCAGCCCACTCGCTGTCGTGGTTCGGGTTGAGCTCGGCGGCGAACTTCTGCCGCAGCGCGGCCGTGACGTCGGTGTCTGGCCAGGTCATTCACTGTCTCCTTGCAGGTAGTCGGCGTGCGCTGCGGCGATCGGCAGGCCGGTACGGTTCTCCACCCACGCCCAGGTTCCGGCGGGATTGTTCTCGAAGAACACCCACTTCCCCTCGGGGGTGACGGCGAAGTCGAAGCTGCCGAAGACGATCTCGTAGTAGGCCAGGAAGCGCCGCACGGCTGAGGCAACGTCGTCGGGGAAGGCGGTGGTGCCGTACTCGATGTGCTCGTAGTCGGTGCGCCAGTCGGTAGCGGCCTTCTCCGACGTGGCGTGCAGGGTGCCGCCGAACACCTGGTCACCGACGGCCACGAGGCGCACCTCGTACGCCTTGGGGATGGCCTCTTGGAAGTAGTGGGCGGTGGTGCGGATGCTGTCGTCGAAGGTCGCGGGGTCGACGTGGTGCGTGGCCACCATCAAGGCGCGGTCCTCGCCGACCGGCAGGCGTCCGCCGAGGATGGGTTTGCAGATGAGCGGGCCGTTGACCTGCTTGGCGAATGTGCGTGCCGCGTTGGGGTCGTTGGTGATGATGCTGCGCGGTACTCGCAGTCCGCAGCGTGTTGCGGCCGTGAGCTGCTGCGGCTTGTGGGCGGCGAGCCGGTCGTGATGGGGGTTGTTGATCCACGGGACGCCGGGCAGGGCCGCCAGGACGTTCAGCATGGCGGCGTCGGCTTGGTTCTGGGCCCAGGTGGCGTAGGGCTCGGGGACGGTGTCGGCGATGGCGGAGCGTCCGGGCCGCCTCCAGTAGACGGCCCGGACGTCCTCGAGCCGCGCCGTCCGGCGCCCGTCGTCCAAGATCCCCGTCCAGCCCAGCTCCACCGGTCCGTGGCCGGCCGTGAGGGTGAGCTGCTGGGGGAACGTGGCGGCGTCGAACCGTATGACGGGTACGTCGCGCTGGTTCAACTCATCCACGACCATGTCGGCGGCCGCGTCGAGCTGTTCAGCGACGACGAGCACAGGGCGGGCGGCGGCGGTCATGACGCGGGCGCGTAGTACGGGTCGGAGACGTCGTCGCCCTGGCCGTCGAGGTTGGTGTCCGTGGTCGATGCGGCCATGTCACCGGTGTGCCAGGGGGATCCGTCGGCCTGCACGTTGAGCTGCCGCTTCGGGTCCCACGTGACGCCCTCGATCGAGGTGGTGACCAGGCAGGGCGGCGCCGCAGCCCTCGCGGCGAACGGAATCGTGGCTGTCGTCATGCTTCCCTACAAGGGGTTGTGGGTGATCCAGCGGACCGTCGCGCACCCGTGCTCTCCTGTGCGCTCGCTCCCGAGCAGGCACACCAGGCGCGCGGCGGGGTCTATGTAGTCACGCCGCCGGGGCATCGCCCAGCTCCTGCGTCAGCTCGTCCAAGTCGACGAGGCGGAAGGAACCCAACCGGCGCACCAGTTGGGAGGCCAGGAAGGTGGGCAGGTTCTCGTGCCCGTACGGAAGAGGGCTATCCGGGGTCGCCACGACCTGGACGCCGTTCTCTCCGTAGCCGTAGAGAGTGCCGTGGACTCCGTATAGAGGAGCGCTCTGGGCGACGAAGACCATCGGCTGGCCGTCGAGGTGAGGGCACAACCGTGCCGCGGCGCGCGCGTGCTTCGCGCACACGGGCGGCTGGCCGGTGATGATCGACGTCTCGTCCGGCCCGTAGTCGTCGGGGCCCGCAAGGAAGATGAAGCCGAGAGGGGTCCGTGCTGGCCTTACGCACACCTGGCAGCGCAGTTCCTGCATCGTCTCCCGTTGGCGGGAAGGGTGCATGAGCTTCCACCGCGGCTTGCCCGTGGGCATCCCCCGGCTGTCCCGCGGGGTGTGCGAACAGCGTGCCCACAGCACACCGCGGACGTCCCGGTCGTCGCGTTCCTCATCCGCGTAGCGCAGCCGGGGCCGCTTGCTGGGCCATTCCGGAGCAATGATCAGGTTGTCCGGGGCGCCTTCCTCCCCCTCTCGCAGGGTGACGTAGGGCACCAGGGCCGACTTGGTCGGGGTTCTCACTCGGGGGTTCTCTCTCGTCCTCGTCTGCCCGGCATGCGGGCTGTACGGGAGCGGGGGCACGATCACGCCGCCTCCTTGAGGCACTTGATGGCCACCAGGCGCTCGAGCAGTTCGTTGACGGTCCAGGCCATCCGGCGCAGGTGGCCGATGGCTTGCCAGTAGTCGCCCGGCATCTCCTCCGCGCGCACCTCGCGCGCCCGCCCGATCAGCTCGGCGGCCTGGTCGTCCTCGCCCGCCTCGTTCGCGACCGCGATATCGACGAGCCGCATCAGGTGGCCGCGGAGCCGCTCGGCGAGTTCCTCGGCGTCCTCCTCGCGCGGCATGACGTCATCCAGCACTGTGCCGACGTCGTCGAGCAGCGCGTCGCCGTCGAACGGGGTCCACGCCTGCATAGCCGCTAAGAGGGTGGTCAGGGTGTCCTCGTCTGCGGGCGCCCGCTTCTCCACGGCGACCGGCGTGCTCACTGCTGCTCTCCGTCCGACAGCGCGTCACCCGTGATCAGGAAGTTCGCCCATACGTCTTTGCCTCCCTGGCTCGGGGAGCAACCGAAGTCATCGGCAAGGGCACTGAGGAGAAGCAAGCCCCGACCGCGCTCGCCGTCAGCTCCCGGAAGAGAGGGCATGGGCAAAGCTCGTTCGCCGTCGCGGACGCAGACGTTCAGCATCCCGGGCAGGCGGGTGATTGTGAGCCGTGCGTTCCTCGCCCCGGTACGCGCGTCGGGTGCGGCGTGCTGCAGGACGTTGGTCAGCAGCTCTGAGACAGCGAGCGTCACGCCGTCGACCAGGCCGGCCAAGCCCCACAGCCTCAGGTGGGCGCCCGCGATGGTCCGGACGATGGGCACGGCCCGGGCGGTGACGTCGAGGTCAATCTCCAGATACCCGGGCTTGCTGCGCGTCGTGGCGCGCACGCCGGTTGGCGCAGCGGGCAGTTCCAACAGGTCGGCCATCACAGATCCGTTCGGTCTGGCGGAATCCTCACCACTGAGGCTTGACTGCGGTGTGTACTGGGGTGGAGCCGGTCAGCGACTATTCAGTCAGGCCGTGAGACCCGCGTGCAGACCCGGATGCGGAGAGCTGAGATATCCGCATCACGACCCAGGGACACCGAGATGCCTCAGCCAGAGAAAGAGCTCAACCCGGAAGGGTCGCCCGAGGAATGGTTCGGCGCCGAACTGCGGTACTGGCGCAAGCTGTCCGGGCTGAGCGCGGCGAAGCTGGGGCCAATGGTGCAGGTCAGCCCGGATGTGATCTCCAAGATCGAGAAGGGCAAGTACCGGTGCCGACGGGACCTCGCCGAGCAGCTCGACGAGGTCTTGAAGACCGGCGGAGTGCTCGCGCGAGCCTGGGGCATGGTGTTCGGCGATGCGGATAAAAAGCGGCGCGATGCGGATAGTGCTCCCATGGGGACGGTGGAGGGGACCATTCAGGTCCACCAAGGCCGCATGCTGGGCGGAGACACCTCAGCCCAGCTACCTGGGAGCCTCGCGTCCGTGGATCGCCGTGCCTTCCTGGCTTACACCAGCCTTGCCGCCGTTGCCCCTATAGACCTCGCCCGGCTCGTTGCCCCGACCGCACCGCCCGAGCTCCCCAAGCGCATTCGGCCTACGGAGCTCGATCAGCTGAGCCTCGTCGCCGACTACATCCACCGCGCGGACAACACCCACGGCGGCGGGGGCATGCTCGGCAACTTCGCCAGCCGTTCCATGGAGTACGCCATCCAACTGCTCACCGTCGACTGCCCCGAGCAGCTGCGCCCGGAACTCCTCGCCCATGTGGCACGGCTGGGCATCGTGGTCGGCGCGACGCACTTCGACGCCTACTCCCATGACGACGCCCGCGTTGCCTTCAAGATCGCATCCGAATGCGCGGAGGAGGCCGGCGACTGGTGGCTGCGCGCTAAGACGTACAGCTTCCTGTCCAGGCAGGCGACTTGGCTCGGCGATCCGGACAAGGGCCTCACCTACGCCGAGCAGGGCCTTGTCCGCTCCGACCGGCTCACGCCCACCATTCAGGCCATGATGCACAGCGCCCGCGCCCGCGCCTTCGGGAAGATGCACGACGTACAGGGCACGTTGGCCGCAGTCGGCGCCGCCGATGAGGCATTCTCCCGCTCGAACCCGGCCGAAGACCCGCCGTGGATGCACTACTACGACGAGGCCCAGCACCACGGCGACACGGCACATGCGCTGTTCGACCTGTCCATCCACAAGGACCAAGACCCCGGACGGACCGCCCAGCGCTTCGGGGCAGCGGTCACCGGGCACAGCGACGACTACGCCCGATCGCGCGGGATCTCAGCCACGAAGCTGGCCTCTCTGATCATGGTGAAGGGCGACCCGATGCAGGCGATCACCATCGGCCATAAGGCCCTGGACGACGTCGGCCAGCTCACCTCGAAGAGGGCCGCGGATGACCTCAAGGAACTCCGCCGGTTCGCCGGGAAGCACCGCACGTTGGACGAGGCGGCATACCTGCGCCAGCGCATCACGGCTACCTTGCAGGCATGACGATCTCGGCCGCCCCCGCCCGTTCCGTGCTGGAGGAAGCCTGCGCGCTCGCAGGCTTCAACCCGTCCGGCGCCGAGCCCGTCCGCATCGCCGAAAACGAGATCTGGCGCCTCCCCGGCAAGGTGATCGTCCGTATCGCGCGCACCGGCCAGTGGCAGGCCGCTGTACGTGAGGTACGCGTGGCCCAGTGGCTCGCCGACAACAGAGTCCCGGCCGTCCGCGCGTTGCCGATCGAGCAGCCGGTCGAGGCCGCGACTCGCCCGGTCACCTTCTGGCACGAGCTGCCGCCGCACGAGAACGGCACCGTCCGGGACGTCGTCACCCTGCTGAAACTGCTCCATCAGTTGCCCGTACCGGACTTCCCGCTCGACCGGCTCGACCCGTTCGTACGGGTCGCCGAGCGGATCGAGGGGGCGACGTCCCTGTCCGAAGATGACCGGGCGTGGCTGCGGCACCGGCACGCAGAACTCCGCGAGCAGTGGGAACACAGGCCCACGGGTCTACGCGAGTGCGTCGTGCACGGTGACGCGTGGGTCGGCAACGTCGCCCGCACAGCGGGCAAGCCGCCGCTACTGATGGACTTCGAGCGGGTTTCCGTCGGGCCGCCGGAATGGGATCTCGTCTCTACAGCCGTCAAGCTGACGACGACCGGCGCCGTCACCGAAGCCGAGTACGCAGAGTTCTGCAAGGCGTACGGAACGGACGTCACAGAGTGGGATGGGTACGAACTCCTCGCCGGGGCTCGTGAATTGCGCATGACCACGTACGCGGCCCAGTACGCGGCCACGCGCCCCAAGTGGCGGACAGAGGCTCAGTACCGCGTCGACTGCCTACGCGGACGTGCAGAACCTCGCCCCTGGCACTGGAAAGGGATCATGTAGCGCCCTACGCCGCCAGGATGTGCACGGGGACCTTTCAGGCGTTGTAGCCCTTCTGCTTCACTCCGGGCCCCCACTTCGCTGCGACCTTGGCAAAGCAGTCGCGGCACAGCGGGTTCGCGTTGGAGCCGTAGCGCTTGCATTTCTCGTGGCAGAGCGAGCACGAGCCCGCTTCAGCCTCGGTCCAGACCGGCGACGGGTAGTCGCCCAGCTCGGTCTCCGTGGGTGTGGCCATCGGGAGTGTCCTGTTCTGCTCAGTCACGGCCGAAACGGCCGCTTCGAACGAAGAATAGAACAGCCACCGCCTGAACGGATTGTCAGTGGTACGCCGTACTGTGCAGGTATGCCCTCCCTCCCCCGCTTATGCGGGCCGGTCTGCCCTGCCCGGGAAGAGGTCAACGCCCGTATCCGGCTCCTGATGGAACAGCCGCCCAACCGCGAGCGCGCCGCGGCCTACGAACAGCTCCTCCGCCAGTGGGCGGAGGCCTGCGCGCCGTGCCAGCCGTGCGCTCTGGCCGCCTGACCCCAGACGCACGAGCGCCCTGCCGGTGGGTTCCGTCCGGCGGGGCGCCGACGTAGTCCGCGTCCACGGCGAGGCGGAGCGAGGACGGCTACGGTCTGGCTCTGTACGCCACTCCGGGATAGGGGGCTCGTTCGCTTGAATTGGGAATTTTCGCCGCTTCAATAAATGTCACCTTCTCTACGCGTGTGAGACTGGTGGCAATCCGTGACCATCAAGCGCTGGGTTCCAGTCTCGAGTTTCAGAAACCACTCGGCAGTGGTTGCATGGAATTAGAGGGAGCTGCGTCAAGGAGGAGTCATGTCAGTCAGGGTCCAATTTGGGAAGCTGCGCTGCAACGTGTCAGAGGACGCGGACTATGACACCGCTTACCTGACGTGGCAAGGCACAGAGGTATGGCGCAGGCGCATGGAGGAAGGAGACGAGCAAACCGTCGGCCTGGATCTGAGGTTTTCAAGAGATGCTCGTGTCGAACTCTGGGACTACGACACCATTGGCGATGACGACAACCTAGGCGGCGAAACGATCCGCACCAGTCAGGTTGGCTTGGGGACGCAGCGCGCCCGGTTCACCGCCGACGAGGCGGACTACGTTCTAGAGTTCCGAGTTGTCCCTGAGTGGCGGAACCTGGACAACAACCGTGCCACGGCCGACATTGTCGCCGACGGCAACCGTCTCTACCAGCGACACATCAGCGGCGCGATCTACCAATTCACAGGGTCCACGTGGCGGAACCTGGACAACAACCGTGCCACGGCCGACATCGTCGCCGACGCCGGCCGCCTGTACCAGCGGCACAACACCGGTGCCGTCTATGAATTCACAGGGTCCACGCCGGTCCCGTGGCGGAATCTGGATAACAACCCGTCCACCAAGCAGATCGCGACATCCGATGGCCGTCTCTACCAGCGGCACGGCAGCGGTGCCATCTATGAATTCACAGGGTCCACGTGGCGGAACCTGGACAACAACCGTGCCACGGCCGACATCGTCGCCGACGCCGGCCGCCTGTACCAACGGCACGGCAGCGGTGCCATCTACCAATTCACAGGGTCCACGTGGCGGAACCTGGACAACAACCGTGCCACGGCCGACATCGTCGCCGACGCCGGCCGCCTGTACCAGCGGCACAACACCGGTGCCATCTATGAATTCACAGGGTCCACGTGGCGGAACCTGGACAACAACCGTGCCACGGTCGAGATCGCTACTGGCGACGGGCGGCTCTACCAGCGGCACTTCAACGGGCTTATCTTCGGATTCACCGGCTCGACGTGGCTCCTGCGGGACGATAACAATAAAACCGCGCATGTCGTGACATCTGGTGGTCACCTGTATCAGATGCACGACACCGGAGCTATATACGAAGAGCAGCCCGTCTAGGGCCTGTCTTCGGTTGTGATCAACAGGCTTTCAGGAGGCTGCCGATCCAGATGGTTGCTGCGCGGAGATGGAGTCCGGCGAGGTAGCTCTCGGGCGTCTTGTCATAGCGGGTGGCGATGCCTC
>NZ_JBQQCE010000273.1:0-12906 GCF_052245645.1 Streptomyces sp. KR55
CCACGCCTCGGCACGTGGCCTACCGGAGAGTTCCCACACACCTTGAATGCCCAATTTGGACCATGGCCATGTGGACGGGAATCCGGCTCTCGGCGGGGCCGAGCCGATGGAGGCGCTCAAGGTGGCGCCGACAGCCCCGGACTGCGGTGGCGTGGCTGCCGCCGCGGGAGCTCTGGCCGGCCATTCAAGACATCCGATGGGAGCACGATCCGCAGGTACGCCGCTGGCCACCGCATGTGAACCTGCTGTTCGGCTTCGTACCGGAGGAGGAGTTCCCGCGGGCCATGCCTCTGCTCTCCGCCGTCGCGGCACAGAGCACCACATTCACGGCGCGCCTGGCCGGTGTGCGGTACTTCCGGCACCGGCACTCCGCGACGGTGTGGCTCGATCCGGCCGCGGCAGACCCGGCACCATGGGCCCGCCTCCACCGAGAGCTGCAGCAGCGTTTCCCCCTCTGTCTCGGGCGCGGCCGCTTCACCCCACATCTGTCCCTCGGCTGCACCCAGGACCCCAAACGCCTGGCGACCGAGTGTGCCGCCCGGCTCGGCACGCTGTCGGCATTGGTCGAGGAGGTGGCTGTGCTCTCCCGTCGCGGCGAGGACCCCATGCAGCCCCGCGCCGTGATCACACTGGGCACGGGCGAGGTCCGCCAACCTTGAAGTGCTCTCCCGGCTGAAGCCGGGAGATTCCCTCCTGCCTCACGGTGGCGGGTTTGACGCGGGGGCCTTCTGGCTCGGTGTGGATTGCGACATCTACGCCGTACGACAGAAAGGCCCTCGTGCCCCACCGTAATGCACCCCTGACCAAGCCCTGCCCACAGCAAAGCGAAACGCAAACGCTCTGGTGAGTCGTCACCGTTCCCGGGCGTCGTGGTCACAGGTGCTCGATGCATGTGGCTCGCCTGCGTCGTCGGTACCCGTGATGAGGCCCCCACCGTCCGGCCGTTGACGCGGGCAGTAGACAGGTGGCGGACGGCCTCCCCCTTCCGGCGCCGAACGACTCTCGGCAGTTCGAGCTCTTGAGTGCCCTGGATGCTTACCGGTCGGCGCGGCAGGCCCTGCTGGGAACGCTGGGACTCGACGAGTCCAACCGCGATCCCCTGGCCGAGTTCGCCGAGCACCTCGTCGCGGCCCTCTGGGGGAGGTCGGCTCGCTGGATCCCGGGTGCAGGCGGACTACGGCAATCCGCTCGGTGTGCCTGTCGTATCCGTCGGCCCGCCGATCGTCTTCTTGGTAGCAGGGCCGCCCGGTCCTGCGCAGGAGCCAGAGAAGGGAGACGAGCCCATGTCACCGACAACCGCCCCGAAGCCCATTCCCGACGCGTACCGCAGGGTCACCCCGTGCCTGATCGTCCAGGGCGCGGCCAAGGCGCTCGAGTTCTACGGCGAGGTGTTCGGAGCGACCGAGCGGATGAGGTTCCCGGGGCCGGGAGAGACCATCGTGCACGCCGAGATCGAGATCGGGGACTCGGTCGTCATCGTCGAGGACCCCTCGCCGTACACAGGGACCGAGGCGCCGCCCGCCGGCGGTCTGCCCGGCAGCCCCGCGTTCCTGTTCGTCTACGTCGAGGACGTCGACGCGGTCGTCGCACGCGCCGTGGAGCTGGGGGCGACGCTCAAGCGGGCGCCCGAGGATCAGTTCTACGGCGACCGGGACGGATCCGTCGTGGACCCGTACGGGCACTGGTGGACCGTGGCCACGCATGTGGAGGACGTGGCGCCGGAGGAGATGAAGCGGCGGATGGCCGCCATGCTGGAACAGGGAGGCGCCTGATGAAGTACGTGCTGTTGTTCGTCGAGACCGAGGAGTTCGCCGGGGAGTTGCAGGCGATGGGCCCGGTCGAGCGCGCACGGGCGTTCGAGCGGGTCCACGAGTGGTTCGCCGCGCACGCCGGCAAGATCACGGGCGGTCAGAAGCTGCGAGACCCGGAGACGGCGACGACCGTCCGGCTGGAGGGCGGGGAGCCGGTCGTGGTCGACGGGCCGTTCGTCGAGGGCAAGGAGGTCGTCAGCGGATACGCCGAGATCGAGGTGGCCGACCTCGATGAGGCGCTGCGCATGGTGCGCACCTGGCCCGGCTGCCCGGTGGTCGAGATCCGCCCCGTAGAGACCGGCCCGCTGGAGTGAGAGCCACGTGACGGCGCCGTCGCACGGAGCGGCCGAGTCACACGACCGGCTGGCCCACGTGGTCCGGGAGCACGCGGGTCGGCTGGCCGCCTCGCTGATCGAGGTGACCGGCGACTTCTCCGCCGCGGAGGACCTGGTGCAGGACGCCGTGCTGGTGGCGCTGAAGCACTGGCCGGTGGACGGGATCCCGGAGCGGCCCGACGCCTGGCTGTTCACGGTGGCCCGGCGGCGCGGCCTCGACCTGCTGCGGCGCCAGGAGAACTACCGGCGCAAGCTGGCGCAGCTGCAGTGGCCGCCGGACCAGGGCGAGGCATCGGAGCCGGACGAGCGGCTGCGACTGGTCTTCACCTGCTGCCATCCGGCACTGACCCAGGAGGCGCAGATCGCCCTCACCCTGCGGGTGGTGTGCGGTCTGACCACCGCGCAGATCGCCCGCGCCTTCCTGGTACGGGAGTCCACCGTCGCCCAGCGCATCACCCGCGCCAAGCAGAAGATCACCAAGGCGGGGATCCCGTACCGCGTTCCCGACGACGAGGAGCTGGGCGACCGCCTCTCCCAGGTCCTCGCCGTGATCTACCTGCTGTTCAACGAGGGCTACCTCTCCACCGCCGAGCAGGCGCAGTCACACGACCTCGCCGACGACGCCGAATGGCTGGCCGCCCTGCTGCACCGGCTGATGCCGACCGAGCCCGAGGTGGCCGGGCTGCTGGCGTTGATCCGGCTGCACCGCGCCCGTACGGCCGCCCGCTTCACCCCCGAGGGCACGCTGGTACGGCTGCAGGACCAGGACCGCTCCCTGTGGGACCACGAGGCGATCGCGGCGGCCACGGACCTGCTGACGCGCGCCATCAGGCGGCAACACCCGGGCCCGTACCAGCTCCAGGCCGCCATCGTGGCCTGCCATGCGGAGGCCGCACGCTGGGAGGACACCGACTGGGAGCAGATCGTGCTGCTGTACGACATGCTGCTGCACCTCGCCCCCTCCCCGGTCACCCGTCTGCACCGGGCCGTCGCCCTCCGCTACACACAGGGGCCGCACGCCGCGCTGGCAGAGGTGGACGACCTCGCCACGGAGCTCAACCGCTACTACCTGTTCCACGCCACCCGCGCTGACCTGCTACGGACGCTGGACCGCCCCGACCAGGCCCGCGCCGCGGACCGCCTCGCGCTCGAACTGACCGCCAACCCCGCCGAACGCGCCCTGCTCCAGGAACGCGCCGCCTCCTGAGCGAAATCCGAGACGACCCGACGGGCCGGCGCCGCGGCAGACCGTACGATGAGCGCGTGGCCAGCACTACCGCAGCACCTCGCCGCCCCGCCGGGCGGCTTTTCGCGCTGCTGGTGATGGCGGTCCTGACCGGTCTGCTGGGCATGCATGGCCTGGGCCCCGCCGGAGCTCTGTCACCGCGCACGGGCGCCGGCCACGACATGGTGATGGCCATGGCTGCCGACATCCCGCATGCGAGCGCGGGATGCTCGCACACGGACGGCGGGTCGGATCACCTTGATCACGCGGACAGGACGTGCGCGGCGGCCGGTATCGGCTCCCCCTACGCGCCGCCCGCGCTGACCACCGCCCTGATGGACGCGCCTCTTACTCCTGCCTCGGTGGAGCCGGCTGCGACGTGGGCCGAGACCGGCCGGGCGCCGCCGGACCTTTCCGAGCTGCAACTTCTTCGGATATAGAGCGGCCCGCACGGCACCCTCTGCCCGGATGTTCCCGGTGACTGGTGCCGCGCTTTCGCACGCCCTCATCCCATGAACACCCGCGCCCGGTTGGTGCGCGGGGAAGGAGTTGTACCACCATGAACAGCAAGCGTCCCCTCGTCCGCCGTACCGCCGCCGTGGCTGCCGCAGGTGCGGCAGCGCTCGTGCTGGCCGCCTGCGGCGGAAACAGCGACAGCTCGGCCGGACACGACGGCCACGCCACGAAGTCCCCGTCCGCCTCCTCGGCGCCGGCCTCGCAGGGGCAGCACAACGTGGCCGACGTCGCCTTCGCCCAGGGCATGATCCCCCACCACCGCCAGGCCGTTGAGATGGCCGACCTCGCGCCCTCCCGGGCCGAGTCGGCAGAGGTGAAGAAGCTCGCCGAGGACATCAAGAAGGCCCAGGATCCGGAGATCAAGACGATGTCCGGCTGGCTGGCCTCCTGGGGCGAGGAGGTGCCCGCCGGGGGCGCCATGGGCCACTCCGCGCACGGCACGAGCGGCATGATGACGACCGAGGAGATGGACCAGCTCAAGAACTCCTCGGGCAAGGCGTTCGACACCGCCTTCATGGAGATGATGATCAAGCACCACGAAGGCGCGGTCGCGATGGCCAGGACCGAGCAGGCCGACGGCGCCTACGAGCCCGCCAAGAAGACGGCCGGAGCGATCATCACCTCTCAGACCGCCGAGATCACCCAGATGAACAAGCTGCTCGGCAAGAACTGACCGGACCACCCCGGACAGGGGCAGGGCGCCACAGGTGCCCTGCCCCCGCCCCGGCATACCCACCCGCCGTCCGCTCCTCACCGACAGCTTGAACCCGCACGTGATCACCCCTGCCCGCATAATCCGGCGTCCCGGCCGCGCCGCCGCCCTCCTGGCGGCAGCCGCCGCCTGCTCCACCCCCGACTTCGCAAGGACACCAGCGCCACGGATCCGGGGACCGGCCACCTGCACGGCCCGGGCGTCGACCCAGCCGACAACACCCTCTACGCCGCCGGTCACCTCGGCGTCTACCGCCTCAGCAACGGCCAGGGCAGTGCGCGTGGCCGACCGCTACCAGGACACCATGGGCTTCACCGTCACCGGCCCGTCCACCCTTCTGACCGGCGGCCACCCCTCGCCGACCGACACCAACGCCCGCTCACCGCACCTGGGCCTGACCCGCAGCGCGGACGCCGGCCGGACCTGGACCACGCTCTGCGCCGAGGGCACTACGAGTCCACCGACGCCGACCGCAGCCGGACCGTCCTGCACCGCCCGCCCTCCGCCGCCGAACACCACTGGTGGAATACCCCCAGGGGGTATATCGTTCTGGAAGTGGGCTCCGGAAACGGGCCACGCTGGACGGGAATGGGGAAAACGTCATGGACCACAGTGCTCACCACACCGGAACTGCACATGACCACGCCGCCCGCGAGGGCAACCACGGTCACGCCCACCATGATGGACACACGGCCGGGGCGTCCTGGTCGACGGCGGCGAAGGCGACGCTGCACTGCCTGACCGGCTGTGCCATAGGTGAGATCCTCGGCATGGTCATCGGCACCGCCCTGATGTGGGGCAACGTCCAGACCATGGTCCTGGCAATCGCGCTCGCGTTCGTCTTCGGCTACTCGTTCACGCTGTTCGCGGTCCGCCGGGCCGGCCTGGACTTCAAGACCGCGATCAAGGTGGCGCTCGCCGCCGACACCGTCTCGATCGCCGTGATGGAGCTGGTCGACAACACCATCATCGCCCTCACCCCCGGCGCGATGGACGCACACCTCTCGGACGGGCTGTTCTGGTCGGCCCTCCTGGGCGGGTTCGCGGTCGCGTTCCTGATCACCACCCCGGTCAACAAGTGGATGATCGGCCGCGGCAAGGGCCACGCCGTCGTCCACGCCTACCACTGACCGCCCACGTCCCACGTGCTTCAAGGGGCGAGGCGGCCCACTCCGGGCAGGCCCACCTGCCCGTGGCCGCCGGGCCCTGGCCGCCGCCGGGCACGTCAGAGGCCGCAGCCACCGGTGACTGCGGCCTCTCCCGCGCTGAGCTCTTCGTCGAAAGCTGTCGGTATCACGCTCCGCCGCCAGGCTCGGGTACCGGTTTGCCCGGCGGCGTAAAGGCGGCGAGCAGCGTGGCCGCGATGTGGCCGGCGGCCCGGTCGGAGGTGAGACGGCCGGCGCGGATCTCCTCCGCCACGCTGTGCATGACCGCGGCTACAGTGCGGCGGACCAGGCGCCTCGCGACAGGGTCGTCGCCCGTCCAGCGTGACGGTGACCCGGGCCCCCTACAGGGGCAGTTCGCCCTCCCGGTTGAGCCGGTTCCGGACCCGTTGCAGTTCCCGCCACAGACGGCGGGGGCCGATCCGGGCTGATCCCGAAGACACGCCCAGGCAACCGGTGCAGTGCCGCGAACGCACGCTGACATGCCTCCCGGGTTCGACGAGGTGCCGCACCTGTCCGGCGTGGTCATCATGGTCATCCAGGGCCCCGTCCGACCATCAGGAGCGTTGGGCGGGAGGGAAGGTGATGACAATGGAGCTGTTCCCGCCGATCCCGCTCGCCGAGTGGCGTGACACCAAAGACACGCTCCATCGCTTCGCGCAGATCGTCGGAAAGGTCCGCCTCGCCGCCAGCGTCCGGCGTAATCACTGGTGGAATGTCCCGTTCCACCTCACGGGGCGCGGCATCACCACTCGCCCGATGGGACAGGTCGACGGCAATCCGATCTTCACGATGGACTTCGACTTCGTCGGACATCAGCTGGCTGTTTCGACTCTGGACGGCCGGGAGATCTCCCTCCCGCTCATCGGCCAGTCCGTGGCGTCCTTCCACGACGCGGTCATGGGCTCGCTGGCCGCGCTGGGCGTCCGGGTGCAGCTCGACGTACCCAGACCCTTCGACCTGCCCGACGCCGGCCGGCCGTTCGCCGAGGACACCGAGCACGCGACCTACGATCCCCCGCAGGCCAACCGCTACTGGCGGGTCCTCAGCCAGGTGGCGTCAGTACTGGAGGAATTCGCCGCAGGGTATTCGGGGAAGGTCAGCCCGGTGCACCATTTCTGGCACACCTTCGACATCGCCCACAGCCGGTTCTCCGGGCGTCACATCGAGCAGCCTCAGCAGATCGACCCGGTGACCCGGGAGGCGTACTCCCGGGAGGTGATCAGCTTCGGCTTCTGGTTCGGGGACGACACCTTCCCCGAGCCCACGTTCTACTCCTACACCGCTCCGGAGCCCGCGCACCTGGCCGAGGAGCCGCTCCGGCCCGCGGCGGCACGCTGGATTGCCCGGGGCAACAGCCACTTGGCCGTGCTGCGGTACGACGAGGTCCGTACCGAGGCCGACCCGCGTGCTGCCGTACTCGCCTTCTACGAGAGCGCGTACCGGGCCGGCGCAGGGCGCGCCGGCTGGGAGATCGAGCGAATGGCATGCCCTGGCGGGGTGACGGACCCGCAGCCGTGGGCCCACGGGCCCGGTGCCGCGTCCGGCTGAGGCCCACACGCCGCCGCGGCCCGGCCGGCGGCGTGGTAACCGCGGCGGCACCGCCCCGGTCAGGTGTCCGTGCGCGCCAGCACGCCCTGGAGCAGCCCCGTCGCCTGGCCCACCTCGATGAGGTAGCCGTCCGGATCGCGCATGTAGCAGCGCAGCTCCGCACGACGATCGATGGGCGGCGTGAGGAACTCCGCTCCCTTCGCGACGGCCTCGGCGTGGAAGCGGTGAATGTCGGCCACCCGCACATTCAGAAAGCTGGAGACGATGTGGGGATCCTCCGGCGGGCGCAGCACGACATCCGGCTTGTCGTCGGTGGGCCCGCCGCCCGGGTTCATGATGATCCAGCTGTTGGCGACCTTGATGATGCAGGGATTCTCGTCCAGCACCACCGTTCCCCCCAACACGTCGGCGTAGAACGCCCGGGAGCGCGGCACGTCGGAGACGGTGAAAAAGTGCGTGAGCACCAGACCCTCGGCCGGCGCAGGAAGATCGTCCGGGTTCATTCGCCGCTCCCGCTCTGGTTCGGTGGCCAGGCGGGTCGTGCGGCGGACCGGAGCCACGCCAGGCCGCCACTCGTCGCACCCACCCACTTCGCCGAGGTGTAGTCGGGCATACAAGCGAGCCTAGGGTCTGACCGACCGAACGGCACCCGCACGCCGACCTGGCCTCCTTCCCGCGCCCCGGATTGAGACGCATCGGCCCGAGCCAAGACCCCATCGTCGGCGTTCCGTGGCATGCGGCGAGCCAGGGAAGGGTTGGGCCAAGTACGACACTCAGGCAGGCCACCTCAAGTGCGCAGAGGCCAAGGTCGTGTGCCGTGACCGCCTGATGGCCTTCACCAAGGCCATCAGGCAGGCGTCCCCTGGCTCCCTGGAAGTCGCCGATCGCTGGCACCTCCTCCAAAACTCTCGACGGCCATGGAGAAGACGTGCCGTCGACACCGCGCATGCCTGCGCCGCCCTGCCACCACGGAAGCAGGACCGCCTCAGAGCACCCCAGCGACTCCTCTCCTGGATTGCGTGCGCCAACGCCACAGGGACGTCAACGAATTGGCCGCCACCGGGCTGTCCCTCAGCGCCATCGGCCGCCGCCTGCAACTGGACCGCAAGACGGTACAGCGCTACCGGCGCAGCGACCTTGAAGACCTCCTCGCCTCGGCACGGGACCGGGGTGCAGATGTCCTCGACCCGTTCGCTGACTACGTGCAACACCGCTTCAAGGGCGGCTGTACGAGTTCCATGCAGCTCTACCGTGAGCTGCGCGCGCTCGGCTACACCGGCGGCTACCACGTCGTGAACCGCTACGTGAGCACCATCAGGAAGGGCGTAGTGATCCCCGCCCAAGCGGTGACGCCCAGCCCTCGCACCATCACCTCATGGATCATGCGCCCGCCGGAGACACTCCGCCCCTCGGATACCGCACAGCTGGAAACCGCACGGAACGCCTGTCCGGAGATCGCCGCCGCCACCGACCTCGCATGGGAGTTCACAGCCATGGTCAACTGACCTTGAGGTTCCTGCGCAGCAAGCGCGCCCAGGCCCACCGCGCCGCCGCTATGGGCAGTGTGGACCTGGGCATGCCCACACTGCCCCGGCAGCCCACGGGCCCAAAGGCAAGTAAGAGGGCGTTCAGTAAGAGGATCACCGGCGGGCAGGCCCTCCACCCGGACCTTGGATTCAGGAGTTGCGTACGGCTACCAGGCCGGATTGGTAGGCGAGGACTACGAGCTGAGCGCGGTCACGGGCGTGGAGCTTGGCCATGGCCCGGTTGATGTGGGTTTTCGCGGTCATCGGGCTGATCACCATGCGGTCGGCGATCTGGTCGTTGGACAAGCCCTGGGCGACCAGGGCGACGGCCTCGCGTTCGCGGTTGGTCAGCTCTTCCAGCCCCGTGCCGGCACTGGTGTTGAGCGGCTGGGTGACGTACCTGTTGATGAGCTTGCGGGTGATCGAGGGTGCGAGCAGGGCGTCCCCGCGCGCGGCGACGCGTACGGCGTGCAGGAAGTCTTCCGGCACGATGTCCTTGACGAGGAATCCGGCAGCACCGGCGTGCAGCGCGTTGAAGACGTATTCGTCCAAGCCGTAGTTGGTCAGGATGACGACGTGCACCCCGGCCAGGGTCGGGTCCGCGGCGATGCGACGGGTCGCCTCGATGCCGTCGATGACCGGCATCTGGATGTCCATGAGCGCGATGTCGGGCAGATGTTCCTTCGTGAGCGCCAGGCCCTCCTTCCCGTCGGCGGCCTCGGCCACCACCTCGATGTCGTCTTCGAGGTCGAGAAGCGCGCGAAATCCGCTGCGAATGAGCGGCTGGTCGTCGACCAGCAGGACACGGATCATGACGTCTGATCCACGGGGAGTTCAGCCTGGACGGTGAAGCCGCCCTCGCCGCGTGGCTCGGCGCGCAGCCGACCGCCAAGGGCGGTGACTCGTTCGCGCATGCCGAGCAGCCCGACGCCGGGCGTCGGGGCGGTGCCCGACGCTGCCTTGCCGTCGTCATCGATGCGTACCGCGAGGGCGTCCGGACGGTAGTCGATCCGGACCGACGCCGTGCCGGCGTCCGCGTGACGGGCGACGTTGGTGAGCGACTCCTGAACGATCCGGTAGACGGTCCGGCCCACCGCGGCCGGCACGTCATGTCGTAGTCCCTCGATCGTCAGCCTCGCGTCCAGGCCGATGGCACGGGCCCGTTTCACCAGTTCCGGGACGTCGTCGAGCCCACGCGGCGGGGTCGTGTCGTCATCGCGCAGCGCCTCCAGGGTCGCGCGCAGTTCCCGGGCCGCCTCACGTCCGGCCTCCTGGATCGCCAGCAGGGCCTCCGGCACCTGTTCGCCACGCCTGCGGGCCACGTGGACGGCGACTTCGGCCTGCACCTTGATGATCGAGATCTGGTGGGTGAGCGAATCGTGCAACTCCCGCGCGATGCGCAACCGCTCCTCGTCGGCGCGGCGCCGCGCGGCCTCCTCCCGAGTACGCTCGGCCTCGTCCGCCCGCCGCTCGGCCTGCCGCAGCGCTTCACCCGCGGCACCGGCCGCGATCAGCCAGGCCAGCTCGAGGGCGCCTCTAGCCTGTGCGAACGCCTCGCCCGTGTCGTGCAGACCCGAGGCCAGGGCCGCGAGAGGGAGAGCGGCCAGCATGGCCACGCTCGCCGCCACCGTGACGGTGCGATGTCCCGCCCGCACGGCGGCGTACACCGCGAACAGATACGCAACGGCAGGCACATCGAAACCGGCCGCCTGGTAACCCACTGCGCACAGCCCGGTGACGGCCAGGACGGGAACCGGAGCCCGGCGGCGTGCGGCCAGCACCAGGCCGCCGGCCGCCAGCAGCGCGTAGCCGAGCAGGTCGAGGTTTGTGGCGGAATGCTGCCCGGACAGCCCGGTGACCAGCAGCGCCGCCGCCACGCCGCCGGCGATCGTCCAGTTTCTGACACCGGCCCGGACACCGAACCGTCCTATGCTCATGCGCGCACCCTAGCCGGATGCTGCCGCGGGCGAGTCCCGCTCGCGGACGAGCGGCCACCTACCGCACACGCGGTACCTTCGCGGCTCCTGCAGCGTCCGCGGTAGCTGGATGCGGCATCGGCGGCAGGGCGAATTGCCTGCGTCTGCGGGACGACCGGCGTGGGTCCGGCGGACATGATCAGGCGACGTCCAGTTGCAGGAAGAGAAGGAGCACCTTGATGTCCGTTCGTCGTCTGCTTGCTGCCGCCACGGCCGCCCTGCTCGGAGGTGTCGGGCTTGCCGCACCGGCGGCCGCGCACGCCTCGGTCCAGCCGGTCGCCGCCAGTTTCTACGACTTCAGCCTCGGGCGACTCGGGGCCACCACGGGCGCGCTGGTGGGGCTGGCCGGCGTGGTCATCGCCTGGCTGGCGCTGGCCCGCCCCGCCGGTCGTCTCGGCACTGCCAACGGGTCACTCGGGGCCATGGGGGCCATGGGGGCGGGGCTGATCAGCGTGGCCCTCGGTGGGCTGGTCGCGGCCACCGCCGACGGTGGTCTCGGCACCGGCAACGGGCTTGGCGGGGCCTACGTGGCCATGCTCGTGGGGCTGATCGGCATGGCCCTCGGTGGGCTGGCTCTGGCCCGCTCCCGCCGCACCGGCTGACCGAGAATACGAGCGCGCGTTCGGGTCTGCCTTACGCTGACCGCCCCACCAAGTTCCAGCGCGCCGTACGCGCCCGCCCAGCCTCATGCCCGGGTAGGAGCCCTCAGCCGCAGACTCAAGGCACCGGCCTCTGCCACCATCGGCTCGCGGAGATCCTCGCATTCTTCGAGTTCGTCGAGAGCGAGTTCCAGGCGTTACCTGAGCGGTGGCGGATGCATCGAGAGGAGTTGTTTCGACGAAGGCTGAGGCCCTTGGGAAGGGGACGGATCTCCTCCACCGGCGCGGACCGTCCCCTGTCGCGGACCCAGCCCGCGCTCGTACAATCCGATACCGGATACGTCCAACTCCCGTGCCGGACAGGGGAATTCGTGGCCGATGGCAACGCCGGAGCCGTGCCGGGCGGCGGTTCGGGAGGCGACCCGCAGCAGCTCGCGCTACGCGCCGAGGTCGAGTTCCTCCCCGAGGCATTCGACATCAAGGGCCGGGAGCAGAAGGAAGCCACCGCGACACTGATGGGACGGACCAGCTACGAGGCGTTCAGCCCGGTGTGGCCCGACATGGAAGACTTCGCCGACTACAAGGTGATGCCGAAGTACGTCGTCTCCACCATCCTCACCGAGGACAACCTGGCGTCGGACTGGGGCGAGACGACGATCCTGCGTTCGCTCGACGACGTCGCCGCGTTGAAGGAGACCGAGGGCGGGCCGATCATCGTCCACGGCAGCGCCTGCCTGAACCAGGCCCTTTCGGACGCCGGCCTGATCGACCGTTACCACCTTCTCGTCTTCCCGCTCCTGCTCGGAGCGGGCAAGCGGCTCTTCAGCGCCATGGACAAGGACACCCAGAAGCTGAAGCTCGTCGAGCACGAGGTCTACGCCAACGGTCTGCAGAAGAACGTCTTCGACGTCGTCCGCTGACAAGTCTCCCGCACTCGCCCTGCCGTCGCGTCGCTGAACGTGGCACTCGTCGCAAGCACCTGCTCGGCGGGCGTTGGATCACCGCGCGGACCAGAGCCCGCGATGTGGAGTCCGGCCAGGTAGATGGTCGCGGTCTCTTCGTGGCGGGTGGCGATGCCGCGCCACTGCTTCACCACTGCTTCAAGCGATTGACGCACCGCTCGACCGTGTTGCGCTGCTTGTATGCCTCACGGTCGAAAGCAAGTGGCCGGCCGCCACGGCTGCCTCGACGCAGTCGGTGGCCCCGCTGATCCGCAGGGACAGGGATCACCGCGCGGATACCGCGCCCTTACGCAGGTGCACGCGGATGGAGCGCGACGCGTACGCCTGGCCGGCCAAGACCATGTCTGGCCGGGTTGGGCAAGCAGTGACGGGGCAGACCGCATCGTGCGGCCTGCCCCGTCGCCTACACCACGGGTGTCAGCTGCCGGCTGCCCTACCGACGGTGGTGCTCGCCATGGTGGTGGTCGCCGCCGTGGTGGTGACGGCCTGTGCGGTCGCCGCCATGGTGGTGACGGTCGCGGTCGTCGCCC